>JAZRLW010000109.1:0-12242 GCA_045647025.1 Eubacteriales bacterium | reverse complement strand
GAAAAACCCTTCAAGGGCATAAACGGAAGCGGTAAGCATAACAACTGGTCCGTATCCACCAACACCGGCGAAAACCTTTTCGACCCCGGTGACGGTTCCCCCTCTGGTAACCTGAGATTCCTTCTCTTCCTTACCGCCGTTATCAAGGCTGTTGACGAGTATCAGGAGATGCTCCGCGCGTCCGTTGCCTCTGCTGGTAATGACCACCGTCTGGGTGCCTCCGAGGCTCCTCCCGCCATCCTCTCCATATATCTTGGTGAAGAGCTTGAGTCCGTTGTGGATTCCATAATAAACGGCCTTAGATTTAATACCGTTGAGCCCTCCGTTATGGGTATCGGCGTTCACGTTCTCCCCAAGCTTCCCAAGGATACCACCGACAGAAACAGAACCTCTCCCATTGCTTTTACGGGTAATAAGTTTGAGTTCCGTATGCCCGGCTCTTCATTCTCCCTTGCTGACCCCAACATCGTTCTCAATACCGCCGTTGCAAAGGAGCTTATGGCCTTTGCTGACGAGCTTGAGACCTCAAAGGATATTCCCGTATCTGTGGCAAAGCTTATAAAGAGAGAGCTTACCGCCCACAGAAGAATCATCTTCAACGGCAACAACTACTCCGACGAGTGGGTTAAGGAAGCCGAAAGAAGAGGCCTTTCAAATATCAGAAGCACCGACCAGGCTCTGAAGAGCTACGTTGATGAAAAGAATATTAAGCTCTTTACCGAAAGCAAGATATTTACCGAGACCGAGCTCCGTTCAAGATACTCCATCCTTCTTGAAACCTATTATAAGCTCGTTCATATAGAGGCCGTAACCATGCTCAAAATGGTTCGCAAGGACATACTGCCCTCTGCGATGAACTACAGAAAAGACGTCGCCAAGACCATAGCTATTTCAATAAAGGCTTGCGGAGACGTTTGTTTTGCGGATAAGGATCTTCTTTCTCTGCTGACCAAGCTCAGCGACAGCGTTTACTCCGCAGCCGCCGACCTTGAAGCCGCTGTAAAGGGCGCTGCAAGCGTAAAGGGTGAGCAGGAACTTGCAACCTATTACAGAGAAAAGGTTCTTCCCGAAATGGAAGGGCTGCGAGTTGCCGCCGATAAGCTTGAAGAACAGATGGCAAAAGAATATCTGCCCTATCCCACCTACGGAGATATGATATACGATATATAACTTGAAGCGACACCCGCCGATTTTATCGGCGGGTGTCGCTAATTATGTCTATCTTCTTATGAATTTGCGGCAGTGTAGGCCATTATTACCTGCAGGGTAAACCATACTCCCAGCATGAGGGAAAAGGCTACCGAGCAGAGAGAGAAGACTCTCATTATTTTTGCGTATCGGGGCTTGTCCGACCTTTCGGCACCGCAGCCCAGATTGTAAATTACCAGCCCAAGGACGAAAATGCAGAGCATAATAACGTAGCCCCAGAAGATGTTTACCATATCTATCATAAAGGCGGCTCCCTGATAAAGGGAGTTTAAGGCAAGCTCAAAGGGGTCTACCACGTAGAACCAAAGGGTTATTGCCATTATTATAAGCTGTATTGCGGAGAGAAAGATACCCGCACGCAGGGGCTTATTGTAAAGATTTTCTATTTGACTTGCCATAATCTCCTCCGTTTGGTGCGTATTTTCAGGGTAAAGCAACCGCTTTCCTCGCAGGCGTCCTTGAGCACCTGTAATATTATCTCTCCTCTGCCACCGTAGGCGGAAGAGAAGTCCGCGTCTTTAATGTATATGCGGAAGTTTGGGCGGGGCTCTGTAAGAAGGTCATAAAGGGCGTCCAAATTATTCCCAAAGGCGCCTTTATATTTCAGCCCGTCCAGTAGCCTTTTGTAAAAATCCTGCTCGGTGGGGGAGTTTTTCTTTGTGAAGGTCAGGGTCATTGCTTAACTCCGTCCTTATATAAAAGAGTAAAGGTTTCGTAGTGGTCGGCGGTGTAATATATAAGGCCGTCATTTGAGTAGACGATTCGCTCGCTTCCTCTGTATCCGCCGTCATAGTTTATATCGCACTCGTAGTATTTACGTCCGCTTGCCTTGGGAAGTCGTCCTTCGTAGTTGCCGAAGCTGTCACCGCCTATGCTTTTGCCGGGGGCAACGTTCCAAAGATTACCCTGGGAGCTGTTCCAACCAAGGTCACGTGCCTGGGACTTGGTTATGTAATTTGAGGGGAGCTTTCCGAACTCGTTAAGGTATTCGGCCACCTGGTCCTTTGAGGTATAGGTGCCGTCTTCCCGTATGGTTCCGTCGTCGGTATCATTCTTCGAGGGAGGAGCCTGGGGTTGATTTCCCCCTTCATCCTGCAGGTCGGTGAAATAGGTTTGTTCGCTGTCGAGTATAAAATCAACTACGTCAAAAAGCTCCTCTGCCACGTCTCCGCATCCCGCAAAGAGGGAAAGGGAAAGGATAGCGGCAAGAATCAAAGCCAATATTTTAGTGAATTTTTTCATTTTAAATAATCCTTTTAAAGATTTGTCTTACGTCCACTATTATACTTCAGAAAAGAGTCGGTGTCAAGGTAAAGGGGGAAATTTCTGTTATTGTTCGTATTTTAGTGGGTTTTTGCCCCTTTACTTTAATCTGAAAAAGTGATATAATGTACTCATATTTATAGAGTGGAGGGTCGGATATGAAAATAACCGATATAGAGAAGGTAAAGGCAGCGCAGGGAAGACGTGCTGTGTCATTTGAAATATTTCCTCCTAAGGGGGATCTGTCGGTTGATAGCCTTCGTCAGACTCTTGATGAGCTTAAGAGCCTTTCTCCCGACTACATAAGCGTTACCTATTCTGCGGGGGGAAGCGGAAATTCCCAAAAGACAGCCCAGCTCTCGGCTATGATAAAGAATGATTACGGCATTGAGAGTATGGCTCATCTTACCTGCATAAACTCTTCCGTGGAAGACGTGAAGACACAGCTTGAGGAGTTGAAGGCTTCGGGCGTGGATAACGTTCTTGCTCTCCGCGGCGACGTGGTGGAGGGCGGAATGAGGGGACAACTTACCCATGCCACAGATCTTATACCCTATATCAGGGATGCGGGACTTTGCGTTTCCGCCGCCTGCTATCCCGAGGGCCATATGGAAAGCCAATCTCCCGAAAGAGATATATATTATATGAGAAGAAAGGAAGCTTTGGGTGCGGAGCATTTTATCTCCCAGCTCTTCTTCTCAAATGAAAGCTTCTATAGGTTTATCAACCGCGTTCGTCAGGTGGGGATAAAGTCCTCGGTTTCTGCGGGCATAATGCCTATCTTGAGTAAAGGTCAGGTTACCCGAATGATATTTACCTGCGGTGCATCCCTTCCCGCAGAGATAGTGAGAATCCTTTACAAATACGAAAACGACCCTGAAGGACTCCGTAATGCGGGCATAGAGTACGCCGCCCGTCAGATATGCGGGCTTTTGGAAAACACCGACTGCCCCATACATATCTACACCATGAACAAACCTGATATTGCGTGGTCAATACTCCAAATCATAAAAGAAAGCGGACTTGATTTTTAATGGGAACGAAAAAGCTTTTTTACAACCAAAAACCTTTGATATTTGACGGGGCCATGGGTACTCTTCTTCAGAGAAGAGGCCTTAAGACGGGCGTCATTCCCGAAACTTTTAATCTGACACATCCCGAAATAATATCATCCATACATAAAGATTACATCAAGGCTGGAGCAGACGTTATAACCGCAAACACCTTTGGGGCAAATTCCCATAAGCTGGGCAAATTTGCCACCCCCGAGGAGATTATTTCTGCCGCCATAAGGTTGGCAAAGGATGCCTGCCGGGGTACTGAATGCAGAGTTGCCCTTGACGTGGGCCCTATCGGTATGCTTTTGGAGCCCATGGGCACCCTTTCCTTTGACGATGCCTACGAGCTTTTTAAGGAGCAGATGATTGCGGGGCAAAATGCAGGCGCCGATATAATAATAATCGAAACCATGTCGGATATGCTGGAGGCAAAGGCCGCCGTCCTTGCCGCAAAGGAGAATACCGACCTTCCCGTTATACTCTCCATGTCATTTAACGCCGATTGCCGCACCTTTATGGGCGTGGATGCGGTTACTGCCGCCGTTACGGCCTCATCCTGGGGTATAGACTGCTTTGGCGTTAACTGCTCCCTCGGTCCCCAGACCCTTATGCCCACGGTGGAAAAGATACTGGAGTATTCCTCTCTCCCCGTTATCGTTCAGGCCAACGCGGGGTTGCCCTTTGTTGTGAATGGGGAAACCCTTTACTCCGTAGAGGCAAACGAGTACGCCGAGTATGTGGAGAAGATGCTCAGCATGGGGGTATCCGTTATTGGCGGATGCTGTGGCACAGACCCCTCTTATATAGAAAAAATAGCAACTCTTTCCAAGAACCTTGTTCGTAAAGAAAGAGATATAAAGCCTCTTACCGCCTTTACGGGAAGCAGATTTACCGCCTTTATAGACGGAAACGTTTCTGTTATAGGCGAAAGAATAAACCCCACAGGCAAAAAGGCCATGCAGGCCGCCCTGAGGGCAGGGGATATGGGCTACGTTGCTGACGAGGCCGTGGCTCAGGAAGAGGCGGGCGCCGCTATGCTTGACGTCAACGGTGGTCTTCCCGATATTGACGAGCCTTCCACCCTTCTTAAAATGATAAAGACGGTACAGGGTGTTTCGGGTCTGCCCCTTGTAATAGACAGCTCCGACCCCGTTGCCGTAGAAGCCGCTGTAAGAAGATGTAACGGTAAGCCGGTCATAAATTCGGTAAACGGCTCGGAAGAGAGCCTCTCGGCCATTATTCCCATAGCTGCAAAATACGGAACGGGTCTTATCTGCCTTACTCTTGACGACAAAGGCATACCAAAGACCGCGGAAGAAAGACTTGAAATCGCTGACAGGATATACACCAGAGCAATAGAGGCGGGGATAAAGAAGGAAAACCTTCTCTTTGACCTCCTCACCCTGACAGCCTCCACTTCTCAAGATATTCTTCTTCAGACCCTTGAAGGAATAAGGCTGGTAAAGGAAAGATACGGCGTAAAAACCGTTCTTGGCGTTAGTAACGTATCCTTTGGCCTTCCCTCAAGGCCCAAACTCAATTCTGCCTTTTTGTTGGCGGCTCTTGGTGCGGGACTTGACGCTCCCATACTCAACCCTCTGTCAGAGGACTACGCCGATACCCTGCGTCTGTTCAGGGTTCTCAACGGCGAGGATAAGGGGGCAGCCGCATATATAGAATATGAAAATACCCACCAAAAGGTGGTTCAGACCGTGGAAAAGGAAGCTTCTTCCCAAAATACCGAGGCTGAAAGCGAGTACGCTCCCCTTATAAAGGGCGTTATTCACGGCCAGACCGAGCTTTGCGCAAAGCTCACCGCCCAGCTTTTAAAGACCAAAAAGCCCCTTGATATAATCAACTCGGCCTTTATTCCCGCCCTTGACAAGGTGGGCGAGGATTTTGAGGCTGGAAGGCTCTTTATTCCCCAGCTTATGGCGGCCGCCGATGCTGTAAAGGCGGGATTCGACCTCCTTAAGTCCTCGGGCGAAGCCCCCACCGAAAGCCGAGGTAAGATACTTATGGCTACCGTAAAGGGTGACGTTCACGACATAGGCAAGAACATCGTCAAGATGCTTTTGAGTAACTACGGATACGAGGTCATAGACCTTGGCAAGGACGTGGAGCCCTCGGATATAGTTGATGCTGTAAAGACCCACGGGATAAAACTCGTTGGGTTGAGCGCCCTTATGACAACCACCGTTAAAAACATGAAGGTCACAATAGACGCCCTTAAAGAGGCGGGATGTGATTGCAAGGTTATGGTAGGCGGCGCGGTGCTTACCCCTGAATATGCAAAGCAGGTGGGCGCCGACTTTTACGCAAAGGACGCCTCCGAGGCGGTAAAAATAGCCCTCAAAGTAATGGAATAAGATAAAAAAAAGAACGTTCCCAGATGGGAACGGGTCTTTTATTATCTCTTTTAATCAGGTCCAGAGCTCTTTTATTGCCAGAGCGTAGATTTTTGCCAGATTGACGTAGGCATCAATGGAGATGTACTCGTCAATACCGTGGATGCCGCCGCCCTGGGTGGGGTCTTCCTCGTCAATGGGGCCGAATGCCACGCCCTTGCCGCCGAAGGCCTTGGCGTAGGTACAGCCTCTTGCGGTGAGGCATTCGCATTTTTTACCCGTTATGTCGGTGTAGCATTTTGAAAGCTTCTGCAGGAACTCACATTCGGGGTCCATATAGGTGCTTTCTTCAAGCTGTTTAAGCTCAAGCTCTGCTCCCGTTTCCGTTGCAAAGGCTTCAAGCCCTGCCTTTACGGCCTGTACGGATTTTGTTACGGGAACTCTTATGTCAAAGCTGTAAAAGCCCTTCTTTGTTTGTGCGGAATATTCAACCATGCCCACGTTGAGGGAAAGGTCGCCGGTCTGAACGTCGTTGCAGGCGATTCCTATGCGGAGACCCTTGGTGTCACCCACAAACCACTGAAGGCCGAAGGCCACAAAGTCGTTTTCTTCGCCCGCTTTCTCGTAAAGACCGCCCAGAAGACGGAGCATGGAGAAGGCGGCGTTAATGCCCTGGTCGGGTACCGAGCCGTGGGCGGATTTGCCGAAGGTGGTAAGGGTAAGTGTATTACCCTCAAGGGAGTATTCAAGGCTTTCATTGCCGATTTTTGCCAGCATATAGCTCTTTACGTCCTGAATAAAGTCGTTGCTTACCTTAAGGACGGCAGTGCAGATGTCGGGAACGCAGTTGTATGCTCTGCCCGCGGAGAATGATTCTATAATAAGGCGGGTGTTAAAGCCTGTTTCTTTTATATGGAACTTGCCGAAGGAGATGCCAACCTCGGCATTGATAATGGGGAAGCTGCTGTCGGGGGTAAGGCCGTAGTCGGGGAGTCCGTTCTTTGCAACGTACTCGCGGAGGTCGCTCATAGAGGTCTCCTCACAGCCGCCCGCAATAAGGCGAATCTCTGCCTTGGGATAAAGCCCCAAGTCCTTTATGGCCTTGAGGGCGTAGAGGACTGCAAGGGCAGGCCCCTTGTTGTCGATAACGCCTCTGCCGTAGAGCTTTCCGTCACGGATGGAGAGGGTATAGGGGTCGGTTGTCCAGCCGTCGCCCGTGGGAACTACGTCAAGGTGATTTGCAATATACACCTTTTTGGGGTGTTTTCCCTCGCCGCCGAATCTTACCTCTGCACACTTGCCAAGATTTTTGGCCTCAAAGCCCATGCTTTTTGCAAGCTCAACGTAGTAGTTGAGGGCGTTGTTTACCTCGGGGCCGCAGGGGAGGGGACCGTCGTTTTCAACGGCAATGCTGGGGAATCTGACAAGCTCTATGAGCTTATCTATCATTTCGTTTTTTCTTATATCAATGTAATCGTTAAGCATCAGAGCACACCCTTGTATTTAAGATAGTTTTGATATTTCTCGTTCCATTCTTCCCCGTTTTCGGGCAGATATGTTTCAAGCTTTTCGGTCTGAATGGTTCTTGCCTCGGCAATATCCTTAACCTCACCCTTTGCCATAAGCTGGATGGTGATGTTACCGGTTGCGGTAGCCTCTACGGGGCCTACTACCACTCTCTTGCCGGTAGCGTTTGCGGTAAATCTGCAGAGGTTCTTATCCTTTACGCCGCCGCCGATAAGGTGAACGGTGTCCAGGGTATATCCCAGAATACTTTCAAGAGCCTCTATATAATATCTGTATGTGAGAGCAAGGCTTTCAAGAATACAGAGTGCGGTCTGACCCTTTGTCTGAAGGGGTGTCTGGCCTGTTTTTTCAAGGAATTCGTTTATTCTTGCGGGAAGGTTGCCGGGCTGGGAGAAGGGGGCGTAGTCGGGGTCAATATAGACGTTTGCAGACTTTTCGGTAAGGAGCATATTGTCTATATCCTTAAAGGATACGTCGCAGCCCTCTCTGTTCCACTGGCGGCGGGTCTCCTGCAAAAGCCAGAGACCGCAGATGTTTTTAAGAAGCTCTATTTTACCCTCGGCTCCACCCTCGTTGGTGAAGTTTTCGGCAAAGCTTCTTTCGTTTATAAGGGGCTCTGCAAGCTCGGCACCAAGCAACGACCATGTTCCGCAGGAGATAAAGCAGGCCTTTTCGTCCTCTCTTATGGGGGTTGCGGCAATAGCGGCCGCCGTATCGTGGGATGCGGTGGCTATAACGTCGGCTCTTGCAATGCCAAACTCGTCGGCAAGCTCTTTGCTGAGCTTTCCTCTTACAGCACCGGGCATAACTATTTCGGGAAGGATAGACGCGTCAAGGCCAAGGTCGGAAAGCATCTCCTCGTCAAACTTTCTCTCCCTTGCGTTAAGCATCTGGGAGGTGGAGGCTATGGTGTACTCCACGTTCTTTTCTCCAGTAAGGAAGTAGGACAGAAGGTCGGGCATAAAGAGAAGGGTCTTTGCTCTTTCCAGAAGCTCGGGTCTCTTTTCTTTAAGGGAGCAGAGCTGGAAGAGGGTGTTTATGTTCATAAACTCAATACCCGTCTTGTCGTACATCTTCTCCTTGTCATAGGTCTTGAATACCTTTTCGGGCATACCTATGGAGTGGGTGTCACGGTAATGGATGGGGTTGTCAAGAAGGCGGCCGTCCTTATCAAGAAGGCCGAAGTCAACGCCCCAGGTATCTATGGCTATGGTGTCTATGTCAGAATGACCCATGGCAACGCATTTTGCAAAGCTCTGCTTCATTTCAAAAAACAGTCTTAATACGTCCCAATAGAAGGTGCCGTTAACGGTGACGGGATCGTTTGAAAAACGGTGGATCTCCTCCGTTTTAAGCTCTTTGCCGTCGTATATACCGAGGATAGCGCGTCCTGAAGAAGCGCCGAAGTCAAAGGCCAATGCTTTCATTGAAATCTCTGTCCTTTCGAGGTAAATAATATTTATGATGTTATTTTACTATATTAAATACCTTTTTTCAAGATATATTTTGTGAACTATTGCGGATTTGTATAAATTTGACCGTGATGGAAAATAATATGAGAGAAAATATAAAGAAAAGAGATGTGGTTACATGAAAAAAGTAATTTCAATATTTACCCTTATCTGCATTTGTCTTGGACTTGTGTGGGGAGGCTTCTTTTCAAGAGCGGCGGCAGCCGACGGCGGGGGCACGTCTGCGGCCATTACCGACGGCGAGGCTTTACTTGAGTATCTTGAAGCCATGCGTTTAGGGGAAGAGGCAGAGGTGCCCGACGTTGCCGCCCCCACCTTTGATTATAACGTAAGGTCTGCCGTGCTAATGGAGGCTGAAACGGGCACTGTACTCTTTAATTATAGCGGAGATGAAAAAAACTATCCCGCCAGCGTGACCAAGGTTATGACAATGCTCCTGATTATGGAGGCCATTGACAGCGGAAAAATAACCGAGGGTGACGAGGTGACCGCGTCGGAGCACGCCGTTTCCATGGGCGGTACCCAGATATATCTTGAGGTTGGGGAAACCATGACCGTCAAAGAGCTTCTTTTGGCGGTGGCCGTGCCCAGTGCCAACGATGCGGCGGTGGCTCTTGCCGAATACGTGGCGGGGAGCGAGGAGGAGTTTGTCCGTCGGATGAATCAACGCGCCGCTGAGCTTGGTATGACGGGTACGAATTTCACCAACGCCACGGGGCTTTTTGACGACGATAACCATTACACCACCGCCCGTGATATAGCCCTTATGACGGCGGAGCTTTTAAAGCATAAAAAGATATTTGATTATACCACCGTATGGATGGACAGCCTTCGCGACGGGAAATTCGGTCTTGCCAACACCAACAAGATGCTCCGAACCTATGCTGGAATGAACGGTATGAAGACGGGCTATACCTCAAAATCCCTCTATTGCTTTAGCGGTACAGCCGAGAGAAACGGAATGACCCTTATTGTAACCATAATGGGGGGCGTTACCTCCGAGGAGAGATTCAAGGCCTCCGCCACTCTTCTTGATTACGGCTTTGCCTCTTACGCCATGGTGGGGAGCGAAGAGGAGGATTTGCCTCTCCTTACCGTTAAAAAAGGCAAGCTTCCCACAGCGGAGGTGGAGTGTGAAAACGGTTTCCGTATAGTGGTTCCCAAGGGCTACGAGAAAAAGCTGGAGGTTACCGTGACCCTTGAAGAGGAGATAACTGCACCCGCCCAAAAGGGTCAGCAGGTGGGGCTTCTGACTTATAAGCTTGAGGGTAAGACGGTAAAGACCTTCCCCATAGTTTTAAAGGAAGAGGTTGAAAAAGCGGGCGTAATTGATTATTTTAAAAGATTTTTCGGAAAATTAGTATAAATCCCCTCTTGACACCATATCACATCTTGTGTTATAATATGACCATAAGATGTGATATGGTGGTTTTTTTATGATTACTTACGTTATAGAACCCTCTCTGAACGGAATCCTTGCCGCCTTTTATCGGTGCTGTAAGGATAAGGTGGTTCCCGACCGCCTTGTGTGGGAGGATGAAATGCAGACTTGCCTTGAGGAGCAGGTGGTCTATCCCATTCTGGGCGAGGAGCACAGAGGGCGGATACTTATATGGTTTGAAAACCTTTGCGGCCGCGAAGCCTTTGAGGATCTCATTATGGCGGCAGATTCGGGTGAGCCCGAAAAATATGGTGTTATACTGAAATTTTTGCTTCTTGTCTACAAGCACGGTGGCAGAACAAAGGAGATGAAGAATCTCCCTGTGGTAATAGCCTATGACAGACTTGCCCGCAGGGTATGGTATGAGTTTTCCCGCCTGGCTGGGTTTGTCAGGTTCAGGGAAGTGGAGGCTCTTGAGTCGGATAATGGCAAGGCATTTGACCTTCTTTACGGTGCTTATCGGTCGGACAACGATATTCTTTACCGTCTGGCTATGTATTTTGCGGACAGAAACGGCAGTACCCCCTTCGTTCTCCACGACGTGGGCAGGGAATTCGCCATGCTTTATAACGGAGAGGCTATGATGAAGATACGTCTGGCCAAAGAGATCGAGGTTCAGATAGGGGCGGGGGAGAAGAGTTACGATGCTATGTTCCACCTTTATATAAAGAAAATAGCCATTGAGGCTAGGGAGAATTCACGTCTGCAAAGGCAGTTCTTGCCCGTAAGATATAGGGATATGATGAACGAATTTCACCCCTTGGAGGACTGAAAGAGGCAGAAGTCGAAAAGTTCGGAAAGATTTTACAAATAAAAATCCCCCCACAATTTGTTGGCGATGGGGCAGATATGGGAGGGGAAACACACAATATCTTGTGGCTCGTCCTTTAATTTTCCTGAATGTGGAGAGATTTTTTTACGGAACTTTAAAAATGACACAAACTCGTAACAAATGTAGTATATAATGTAAAGCGTAAAGAACTCTATGGGCGTGTTGTACATAAGGTTCTTTTGGTTGCAGGGCCTTACGGCACGCATACGGAGCGGCTCTGCCCGACACACATATCAAATTTACGTCCTCATAGGAAGGACGAGAAAAGGAGTTTTTCAAATGAAAACTTTTAAGAGAATTATGGCTTTCGTTATGACTGCCGCACTTGTGTTCTCTGTATGCGCAAGCATGTTCTCCTTCAACGCCGCAACTACTGAAGAGAACAAGACCCTTTCTTGGGAAGAAGCATATCGCATCGTCGCTATGATTTCCGGCGAAACCGATATGAACAAATGGGACGCCGAAGACAGAAATCTTTTCTACGGCCTTATGTTCGGTACTCTTGATTATTACGAAGGCTACCTCCCCGGTGTTAGCGTAAGCAATCTTGAGATTACCGCAAAGGTTAACGAAAAGTACGCTACCTTCATTGCTCCCCAGTCCTGGTGGCTCGGCGACGTTACCTACCAGTGGCAGACCTGGACTCAGTCTTACTACGGCTACGGCACTTGGACCGACATAGAAGGCGAGACCAACTCTACTCTTATTGTTGTCTCCCCCAAGAACGACGCTAAGTACAGAGTAGTTCTTACCACTTCCGATGGTGCTGCCATTGCTACTCAGGCATACGCTATTTCCGGTCTCAAGGACGTTGCAGCTCCCGAAGTAGTTGTTAAGGGCTCTGCTGTTGGCCAGCTCTTCAGAGTATACGTTACTGTTTCCGATGCTTCCGGTATTGCCGCTTTCAAAATTGACGGCGAATCCCAGCTTGGAGATAAGTCCATTCCCAAGACTGCTAGCGCAGGCTTCTATATGAACAAGACTGATCTTGTTAAGATCGAAGTTGAAGATACTGAAGGCAATAAGGGTACCGTTCTCGTTTACGTTAACGAAGGCGAAGTTAAGACTTCCCAGGATTGGTTTAACGGCGGT
>JAZRLW010000108.1:0-3787 GCA_045647025.1 Eubacteriales bacterium | reverse complement strand
CCCTTGTTACCCTGACCGCCCTGGGCGTTGTATGGTGTATGGGTTTGATGTAAAATAATCAAGCACCGAGTCTTTTAGCTCGGTGCATTTTTTTTGCAGAAAATAAGACAAAAAAACCATAAAATAATGCAAAAATAAAATCTCATTTTTGTCTTTTTTGTATTGCTTTTTTATCATAACTGTGTTATAATAATAAAGTAGTTTAAAATATTATCCATGCGAAAGGAAAAGCTATGAAACTCAACTACAAAAGAATCATACTCGTAGGTATGGCGTTCTTCCTTATCAGTGCCTTCTGGCAGTCCTATGATGCCATAGTTCCTCTTATTCTTACCAACCATTTCGGTCTGCCCCAGTCAATTTCGGGCGCCGTAATGTCCATAGACAACGTCCTTGCCGTTTTCCTCCTTCCCGTTTTCGGAGCTATTTCGGACAAGGTCAACACCAAGGTAGGCAGACGTACCCCCTTCATCTTCTTCGGTACCATCGCCGCCGTTGTTTCTTATTTTGCTCTTACCCTTATTGATAATTATCAGATAGCAAAGCTTGTTACCGAGGGTATAACCACCCTTGAGCAGGGCGGCCTTACCGAGGAGGCGTATGCCGAGCAGGTAAGAAGCCTTACCTTTGAGCTTACCATGGCAAACCCCCTGCCTCTTATCGGCTTTATAGCAACCCTTTTGGTGGTTCTCATAGCCATGGCAACCTTCCGTTCTCCCGCCGTTGCACTTATGCCCGACGTTACAGTAAAGCCCCTTCGTTCCAAGGCTAATGCTATCATTAACCTTACCGGCACCGCAGGCGGTATTCTGGTTCTCGTTCTGGGTATGGTATTTGCCACCAGCAAGCATCAGTACATGGAATACACCGGCTACGTTGGCACGGTTATTGCCATAATGATCCTCGGCCTTGTAATCTTCCTTCTTACAGTAAAAGAAAAGAAGTGGGCCGAAGAAATGGAAGCCGACTCTGTACGCCTCGGCCTTGTTGAAGCCACCGAAGAAAACGCTGACGGCACAAAGAAGGGCAAGCTTGACAAGGGTCAGCTTACCTCTCTTATCCTTATCCTTGCTTCCGTTGCCCTTTGGTTTATCGGCTACAACTCCATTACCAGTAAGTATTCTGTATACGCCACAAACGTCTTGGGCTTTGACTTTAACTTCACCCTCATAATCGCCCAGGCCGCCGCAATAGTTTCCTACATCCCCGTAGGTATTATCGCATCCAAGGTTGGCAGAAAAAAGACCATTCTTACCGGTATTATCATTCTTGCATCCGCATTCTTTATCGGTAACTTCATCTCCTCTACCACCCCTGAGTTTATAATGTTCCCCGTATTCATCCTTGCAGGTATCGGCTGGGCAACCATTAACGTAAACTCCTTCCCCATGGTAGTTGAACTTGCCAAGGGCGGCGACGTTGGTAAATACACCGGCTATTACTACACCGCATCCATGGCCGCACAGATAGTTGCTCCCATCGTTTCCGGCGTTCTTTACGACCTTATCGGTATGAGATACGTATTCTTCGCCTTCGGTACCGTATTCGTTGCCCTCTCCTTCGTTACCATGATCAACGTTAAGCACGGCGACGCAAAGGTTCTTGAAAAGAAGAGCGTACTTGAGCATCTTGATATAGACGACTGATTATGAACGGATTTATTATTGCTTTGGCCGTTATAGCGGCCCTTATAGTGATTATTCTTTTGGCATATCTTCTGGTTTTTGTCCGCCCCCGCGGACGTAAGCCCGAAGATTCCGCCCTCCTTTGCGATTACGCCCACCGAGGCCTTTTCGGCAACGGCCTGCCCGAAAACTCCCTTGGAGCCTTTGAGCGCGCCTGTCAGGAGGGCTATGGCATAGAGCTTGACGTTCAGCTTTCCCGCGACGGGGTGGTTATGGTTTTCCACGACTATACCCTCAATCGAATGACCGGCGTAGAGAAAAAACTCTGCGAGCTTGATGCCAACGAGCTTAAAAATATTTCCCTCGATGGCACAGATGAGAAGATTCCCACCTTTGAAGAGGTTCTTGCTCTGGTTAACGGAAGAGTTCCCCTTCTGGTGGAGCTTAAAGGTGAAAACCTTGACACTTCTCTCTGCCCCAAGGTCGCCCAGCTCCTTAAGGAGTATAAAGGCCCCTACTGCATAGAATCCTTTAATCCTCTGCTTATAAAGAGTATAAAGAAATATCTGCCCAATGCCTATATTGGTCAGCTTTATACCAACGTTTGCAAGGATAAAAAGAAGTATTCAGCCCTCAATATTGCCCTTTCCCTCATGGCTCTTAACTTCCTGGCTACCCCCGATTTTATAGCATATAATCACAAGTGCAGGAAGTCCTTCCCCGTCTGTATAGCTACAAGCCTTTACAGAGCCCCCAAGTTCGTGTGGACAATAAAGACCGACGAGGGAGTGGAAATCGCCCATAAAAATGGCGAGCATCCCATCTTCGAGAGGGAATGGAAGTAATAAATACATAAAAAGAAAGAGGTACTCGTCGGAGTACCTCATTTTTTTTATTCTATTTGCTTCAGATCTTTTCAAAATCCTCTGCAGGATGCTTACAAAGGGGACAAACATAATCGGCGGGAAGCTCCTCGCCCTCGTAAACGTAGCCGCATATCTTACAGCGATAGCCCGCCTTCTTTGTGGGCTGGGGCTTGGGCTTTACGTTTGCGTGGTAGTAGGCATAGGTGACGCTTTCGGCCTTGGAGAGGTTTTCTGCCTCAACAACCCTTGCCTTAAAGAGGGTGTGGGAGCCCATATCTTCGGTACCAATAACCTCAAGGGAGAGGTATGCGTTAACGTTTTCGGTAAGGTAGAGGATGCCGTTCTCGGCTCTCTTTAAGCCGTTTATTCCTGCCAATTTATCTGTATCTCTGCCCGAGGCCATACCCAATCCCTCGTATACGGAGAAGGGGGCGTCAACGGTGAGCATTGATATATTGCACTTGCCGGTTTTGAGTATCATATCGTGAGTGTAGTTTGCCTTATTAAGGGCGAATACCGCCGTTACGGGGTCGGATGTTACCTGCATAAAGGTGTTGATAATGCAGCCGTTGTCCTTTTCGCCGTCCTTTGCCGTAATTGCGAAAAGGCCGTAGCCTATTTTAAATAATGCGGTCTTGTCCATAACAGTCGTCCTTTCTTAAAGGAGATTTATTTGATTTAATCATACCATATTATTATCTGGTTGTCAAGAGATTTATGCAAGTGATCACTGACTGCTGTTCACTAAAATATTCTCCCACCCCGAAGGCTTTTGCCTTTCGGGGTTTTCTTGCCTTTGGGCAAGAAAATAGCCCCTCTGCTTTCGCAGAGGGGCGTGGTGGGCGAATATTTATCTCTTTACTCTTGCATTGCCCTTGGCTATGCTCCAAACCTGCTCTTCGTCAGCGGGCTGAGCGTAGTCGGTCATGAAGGTGGTGGCCATAGCGCCGGTAGCCCAGGCGAAGTTTATCTGGTCTTCGGGGCTGAAGTTCTTAAGAACACCGTAGAGAAGGCCGCCTACGAATCCGTCGCCGCCGCCGATTCTGTCAAGAACGGTGATGGGCTTGGGATCGATTACCTGCCATTCTTCGCCGTTGAGCATTATAGCTCCCCAGAGGTGGTTATTAACGTTAATAACCTGACGGAGGGTGGTAGCGAAGATCTGGGCGTTGGAGTACTGCTTCTTAACTTCGTAGATCATTTCCTTGAAGCTGTCCATCTTGGAGCCGATGTCCTTACCGCCGGCTTCGGGACCCTTTACCTTGAGGCAAAGCTGGAAGTCTTCTTCGTTACCGA
>JAZRLW010000107.1:0-12555 GCA_045647025.1 Eubacteriales bacterium | reverse complement strand
AAGCAATTTTCAATGCCAAGAGATTTCTTGATTTCAGAGAGTTTTTCACTATCCACATTCTCGGGGCGAAAACGCTTGGTATCTATTCCAGTGGGAATAATATCAATGGGCTTTTTAACTCCAAAACGTAAAAGAGCCTTTTCTGTCTTTTCGGTAGGAGCAATGAGCCTGTTATAATGCTCCGACATCCTTCTGGTATACCCGTTTACTATTCGTTTGGCCGTATCTTCAAAATAGCCGCCCTTATCCACATAATGAGTATAATCCTCTATCATGGTATGATAGGTATAAACCATGGGGATTCCGTACATTTTAGCCGTCATTTCGGCTAAAAGTCGCATGGACACCTCACCGTTATTATGAATAACGTGAAGCTTCATTTTCTTTATATAATTCATGGCACTTGCGCTCAAAGGCTGTCCAAGTCTGTAACCGTACAGTTTTTTGAGTTTAATAGCGGGAATACGAAGAACACCGCTGTTAAATTCAGTGCCGAAAAGCTTGGTATCTGAAGCAGGGGTAATAACGTACACGTTATGTCCCATAGCAAGAAGTTGATCCCTCAATGTACGAACAGATACGGCAACGCCGTTAACATCAGGAGGATAAGTCTCTGAAAAGAGGCCTATATTGAGCGCATCAGGGCTTTCATGAAGTTCCGCATAAGACTCGATCCTGTTCATAACCAGTTCAGACATAACGTTTGAGTAAAGGTCTTTATATCTTTCCCCTATCACGTCAGTCTTGTAAAAATCGCCCGTCTGTTTTGCAGATTGACGGATCTTATCACTACCAACCTCGATATAGTATTCAACCTTTGAGTAGAAATCCTCAAAATCGGCCGCAACAATGCAGTTATCTCTTTCTTTGGCAAACTCTGCATAAAGAGGCTGATCTCTGAGTATACAAAGACCACCCAAAGCCATAGCCTGAATCACGTCGGTATAAACATTCATATCGTCAGAGAGAAAGAGCACGGTATCTGCCCCTGCAAGACCGCCTAAAAAGACTTCACGGGAAACCAAGCGAACGCAGCTCATGTTTGAAGGAATCTCCTTAACAAGAGAAGCAGATATGGGAGAAATGGCTTCGGAGGCGTAAATGCCGCCCATCCAAATAAACTTATGATGGGGAAGCCGTTTTGCAAGAAGTATAAAATCCTCAAACCCGTTTTCCCTGGTCATAGGACCGATACCCACGGCAACTTTATCATCCTCAATGGAAAAGAAACGTCTAAAGGTACGAATGTTACGTTGTATATGAGAATTGCTTTCAGAAAGTACTGAACGAGGAATAGAAACTATGTTATTTTTGATACCCAAATCCCTAAGCTGTTGTGCTGAATATTCGGAGGGAACGACAATGGTATCGTTTTTCTGTAAAATCGCGGAAAGAACGGGCTTAAGCACCTTATCCCCTTTTACGGAAAAGGATATTGCTCCCGCCCTGTCTTTTTTAACATGATGAGCATTTACAACGATTGCCGCGCCTTTTTTTCTAGCCTCCGAAATAGGAAACGGATTAAGAAAATAGGCAGGGTCAATCTCCATTATATCGTAATCGTCGTTAGGATTCAATGTATAAGGAATATTTGCTGCGGTAAGAACTCGCACGCGCGACTCTATCGCTTTGAGAGTGTCATCACTCACCGTTTTATCGTGAACATCACAATAAAGTAAAACCTTCATAAAAAATCTCCTTAAACCACATTATGCAACGCAAAATAAATTTAAAGATTTTCAAAGAATCAAGTTCCTTTATGCCACACAAAATATTTTACCACATAAAGAATAATTTGTCAATAGATTCGCTGATATTCATAAAAAAGTAAGAGCTTTTACAGAGATGTTTGCACCCCGGCATTCCGTTTATGAATAAAAAAGGAACATTACCCCAAATATCTTTTCAAATCGTGTATTTTATGTTATAATAAAATGTAAGAAATATTGATATGAGGGGCAGACTTATGGCTCAAAAAGACAAAACAAAAACCGTATACGTATGTACCGAATGCGGCTACGTAAGTCCTAAATGGTCGGGTAAATGTATGGGCTGCGGTGCCTGGAACACTCTTACTGAAGAGGTACAGAGACCTGAACCTTCCACAAAGAAGACATTGTCCGTTCTCACCTCTGCCACCCCCGTATCATTGATGACCCTGGACCCCGCTCTTGAAAAGCGAACATCCACGGGTATCGGCGAACTTGACAGAGTTCTCGGCGGCGGACTCGTTCTCGGCTCTCTCGTCCTTCTCAGTGGTGAGCCTGGCATAGGAAAATCCACCGTGCTCCTCCAAACTTGTAAAACCTTACCTAAAGACAAGGTCATATATTACGTTGCAGGAGAAGAATCCCCTGCTCAACTCAAAATGAGGGCTGAAAGAATCGGCGTTGATAATCAGAATCTTTTTATCATTACAGAAACTGACATCGAGGAAATTTGCGCCATTATCGAAAAGGGAAAGCCCGACTTGGTTATTATAGACTCAATACAAACTGTTTCCCACCCTGCCGTTACGTCTTCTCCGGGAAGCGTAACTCAGGTAAAAGAATGCACCGCATCTCTTATGCGTACCTGTAAAGCGACTTCCGTGCCCGTTTTCATTGTTGGTCACGTTAACAAAGAAGGTTCTGTTGCAGGTCCCAAGGTAATGGAGCATATGGTAGACACAGTTCTCTATTTTGAGGGAGAGCGAAATCTTGATTGCCGTATACTTCGTGCAGTAAAAAACCGTTTCGGATCCACCAATGAAATAGGTGTTTTCGAGATGACCGGCGAAGGGCTTCTTGAAATAGAGAATCCTTCCAGGCTATTTCTTGACGGTAAACCCGAAAACATATCCGGCATAGCAACGGTGTGTACTCTTGAGGGTACTCGCCCCATTATAGCCGAAATACAGAGTCTCGTATCCCAGACTCCATTCCCCGCACCTAGAAGAACCTCTACCGGGTTTGACTATAACAGATTGAATCTGCTTATTGCAGTGCTTGAAAAGCGTTGCGGACTTTACTTTGGAAACTCCGACGTTTATCTCAACGTTATCGGCGGATTGAGAATCTCAGAGCCCGCGGCGGATTTAGCCATCGCCACGGCTATGGCATCTGCACTTAAAGACTTTATCATCCCCGACGACACCATACTTATCGGCGAATTGGGATTAGCTGGCGAAGTAAGAAACGTAGCTCACCTTGATAAAAGAATCGAAGAAGCCGAAAGCTTCGGATTCAAACGTTGTCTCTACCCTGCAAGAAACAAGCTTCCCAGGAAGAGATACGGCATAGAGCTCATAGGTGTATCATCCATCAGAGAAGCATTTTCTAAACTTTAAGTATAAACATATGTCAGCATTTACAATCAAGCTAATAGCAATAATCGCAATGGTTATAGACCATGTGGGATATATGTTTTTTCCACAAACGACAGTGTTAAGAATTATTGGCCGTCTAACAATGCCTATAATGGCGTTTTTTGCGGTAGAGGGCTTTGAAAAAACCAGAAACAAGTTAAAATATCTCTTAAGGCTGTTAATATTCGCAGTGATATCCGAATTACCCTATAGATTGGCTTTTAATCTCATCCCCGAAAAGCAATATTACCCCTCGAACGTAATTTTTACCATCTTCTTGGGTGTACTTGCTCTTGCGCTGGGAGAATTCCTTGAAAAAAAGTCAAAAATGTCCCTCATAAGACTTTTGGCATATCTGCCCTGCATGTATCTGGCGCAGTATTTTTATACAGACTGGAACTGGCTGGGCGTACTTATGATAATCGCCTTATACCACGCAAAAAAACGAAAACCTCAACAGGTTCTTTTCCTTGGCAGCGCTTATCTTTTGTATATAATGGCAGAGTGGTATGATAGCTTTCTCAAAGGAACCCTGGTTTACGGTTTGTCATCGCCGATTCATTTATTCGGGCTTTTCTCTTTGGTATTCATCTTTCTCTACAACGGAAAAAGAGGTTGCCCCCGCCCCATGGGATATTTGTTCTATATCTTCTATCCCCTTCATCTAATCGTACTCTATTTATTTAAATTCATATAAACTTTATGGAGGATAACAATGAAATTCGCAGAATTTTCAGCAAACACTACGGTGTGGAAGGAAAAAGGCTTTGCCGTTCCTGCCTACGACAGAAATGAAATGATAAAAGCTACAAAGGAAACCCCCGAATGGGTACACTTCGGTTGCGGCAACATTTTCAGAGCGTTTACCGCCCGCCTTTGCGAGGATCTTCTCAACAAGGGTATAATCAAAACTGGTATTCTCACCGCCGAAGGATTTGACGAAGAGATCGTTACCAAGGCATTCAAGCCCTTTGACAATATGTCCGTTGCTGTAACCCTTAAAGCCGACGGCTCTATTGAAAAGCAGATAATCGGAAGCGTTGCAGATTCCTATATTCTTGACAGTTCCCTCAATGATTGGAATGAACTTAAAAAGGCTTTTGAAGCAACCACCCTCAAAATGGCATCCTTTACCATTACTGAAAAGGGCTACAGCCTTAAAAATGCAAAAGGTGAATTTGCCCCTGCGGTAGAAGCTGACTTAAACAATGGCCCCGCCGCTCCTGTAAGCTATATGGGTAAGGTTGCAGCTCTCCTGCTTCACAGATTTGAAAACGGCGCAACTCCCGTAGCTCTCGTTAGTATGGACAACTGCTCTCACAATGGCGACAAGCTTAAGGCTGCTATTGCAGAATTTGCAGCAAAGTGGGAAAACGCAGGTGTTGCGGCTAAAGGCTTCACAGATTACATTAACGACCCCGTAAAGGGCGTAGCATTCCCCATATCCATGATAGACAAAATCACCCCCAGACCTGACGCTGGCGTTAAGAATATGCTTGAAGAGTGCGGATTTGAGGACACCGATATTATTGTAACCTCAAAGGGTAGTTATACCGCCCCCTTCGTAAACGCAGAAGAAGCAGAATATCTTATTATGGAAGACCTCTTCCCCAACGGAAAGATTCCTCTCGATAAGATAAGCGCAGGCGTAAAGTACACCGACAGAGAAACGGTAGACAGAGTTGAAAGAATGAAGGTTTGCACCTGTCTTAATCCTCTTCACACCGCTTTGGCCGTATTCGGGTGTCTGCTTGGTTACACCAAAATATCCGAAGAAATGAAGGATGAGGAACTCAAGGCTCTTGTAAACAAGGTTGGTTATGAAGAAGGACTCCCTGTAGTTGTTGATCCCGGCATAATCTCCCCCAAGGCCTTTATCGATGAAGTTGTAAATAAGCGAATTCCCAACCCCTTCATGCCTGATACTCCCCAGAGAATAGCTACCGATACTTCTCAGAAATTAGCTATCAGATTCGGTCAGACCGTTAAGGCATATCAGGAAAAAGAAGGATTTGATCATCACAACCTTAAGATGATCCCCGCTATTTTTGCAGGCTGGTGCAGATATCTTATGGGTATAGACGACGATGGTAACAAGTTTGAGGTATCTCCCGATCCTATGCTTGAAGCTGTAGTTCCCTATGTTAACGGACTCACTCTTTCTGAAAACACCGAAGGTTACGGCGAAAAGATAAGACCTATCCTTCAGAACACCACCATTTTCGGTCTTGACCTCTATGCGGCAGGCATGGGCGAAAAGATTGAAAAACTTTTCGAAGATATGTGTAAAGGAAAGGGTGCTGTAAGAGCTACCCTTAAGAATTGCATTAACGGCTAAATTCTTTGGAGGTATGTTTCAATGAAAACATTCACTCTATACAGAAAAACATTGGTTTATACCTGGCTGAAGTTTGCCCTTAGTTTTGCATCGGCACTTGTTGCCCTGATACTATTTTTATTACTGTATACAGGGCTTTCAGTCATAGGAGAAGGCCCCGCATCAACCGGACTTATTTTATGGATTATTCTCTGCCCCTTTATTTATCCCATGGTTAAATATTTCTTTGGTCACAGAATAATTGCGGGGCATCTCTATGCCATACAAGAGGCTATCAGAACCGAGCATTTGCCAATTGACCTTATAAAAGCGGCAGATAAAGAAGTTCTTGAATTATTCCCCACCTTTGCCCACTACAAAGCGAAAGAATTGGAGGCATCTAATTCAATAAAAGAACTTTACCGACGGATATTTGATTCTATAGAATCCGCCCGAGGAGTAACACCTCCAAATGAAGGAATGAAAAAAGCCGTAATCAAAGAAGCCGGTATTTATCTCTCCTTCATCACCTCTGCTTGCGTTGCTCAAATATTCGCAAAGCCCGCACAAATGCAGGAAAAGACCCTAACTCAAAGCGTCGGCGTCTTTTTCAGAAATCGACAGGTATTTCTTGCAGACACATACAAAACAACTCGAAAGATACTTCTTTCAGTTGTCATAATCGGTGTTATACTTGTTGCATTGTGCATTACCCTTATCCTGCTTGTAGCAGATGCTACAGTTATAACTGTAATGCTCGGCACCGTATTGGGGCTTATCCTGACAGCAGGTATCAAGAATGGATTTATTGACCCTGTTTACATCATAAAATCCATTAAAATATTTGCATTAACGGAAGGAACTGACGAAGAAAGTCCTCAGTCGTATACAAAAATGGCTGTCCTCTCCCCCGCTTACGCAAAGCTTTGGCAAACGGTAAGCGGTGAAACAGTTGACTTAAACGTTAATACAGAAACCGCAATAATACAAGAATAAATACTGTAATAAAAAGAACGGTACGACGATCGTCGTACCGTTCTTTAATTATGATATTTTATCTAAGGAATCCATTTATTATAGCGGCCTCAGCCTCTTCCTCAGTAAGTCCGAGAGTACGGAGCTTAAGAATCTGCTCGCCTGCTATTTTCCCTATGGCAGCTTCGTGTATAAGAGCCGCATCAGGAGTGTTTGCAATCAGAGAAGGGGTAGCAGTAATTTTGCCGCCACCTACCAGTATGCCGTCACACTCGGAGTGTCCGGAACATCTGGCGTTGCCCGTTATATTTGAATAATAAGCCTGATAAGAGTGGCCCTTTGCGACAGAACGTGAAACAAGGCTGACAGTAGCATCCTCACCCATAACGTCAACGTCAAAATGGGTTTTAGCAACCTCATCATTGTCAGTAAGTATCCTTTCACGAATAAAGATCTTGGATCTATCGTGCATTCTGGCAGTAGTTTTCCTATCAGAATAAGTAACACCGCCCAGCTGAAGAGTGTCCATTTCAATAACGGCGTCCTCATCAAGATATATCTCTGTAACGGGATTTATCTGTCTGTCGCCTAATTCTTTTCCGGTGCCCACGTGCTTTTCAACGTAAAGGACCCTTGCGCCCTTTGCAAGAAAGAATCTGTGAATACCGTTATGACGGGAAAGCTCACCCGTATCGGAGTGAACGCCACACCCTGCGATTATAGTAACGTCTGCATTTTCGCCAACGATAAAATCATTATAAACCAAATCGTCAACGTTTGACTGGGTTATACAAGCAGGGATATAGGCCTTTTCCCCCTTGGTATTGGGCTTTATTATAATATCAATACCGGATCCGTCAGCCTTTGACTCTATCTTTATATTTTCGGTAGATCTGCGAGCAATACTTTTACAGTCTTCCCTTATGTTATAAGCTCCGTCAAAGGATGCATCAAGAGAACCGTCGACCTTAAGGTCAGAAACTATTTCAAGAAGCTCTTCCGTGGTCTTTTTTATCATAACGTCACCTTCTCTCTAAAGGGACATCCCGTATCGCAGAACAGTTTGGGATATATTTCATCCCTTGTACCGATATCTGCAATATGTCCCGATTCCATCACTATAATATTATCTGCGGCAGAAAGTATTCTTTCCTGATGGGAGATTATAATTATAGTACCTTTTGTTTCCTTTTTAAGTGATTCAAAGGTAGAAACAAGCTCTTTAAAGCTCCAAATATCAATTCCAGCTTCGGGTTCGTCAAAAATAGACAGTCTTGCTTTACGCAAAAGAACGCTGGCTATTTCTATACGCTTCATCTCACCGCCGGAAAGATGTGCATCCACATCACGGTCAAGATACTTTTCAGGCTGAAGACCTACCTTCACAAGTGCAGCAGAAAGCTCATCTTCATTATCGTTACCTGCAGCAAGAGAAAGAATGCCTCTTACACTTATCCCCTTAAATCTTACGGGCTGCTGGAAGGCAAACGCAATACCCTTCTTCGCTCTTTCGGTAACGTCCAGAGAAGTTATATCTTCCCCGTCAAAAATAATTTTACCTCCGGTAGGATCATCGGTTCCAGCGATTATCTTTGCAAGCGATGTCTTACCGCTACCGTTATGTCCCGTAATAACGGTAAGTCCGCCCTCAGGAATCTTAACGGATAAATCGTCTAATATTTTTCTGCCCGTATCAACGACACGGGTTATATTCTTAAGTTCAAGCATAGTGTTTTACGTCCTTTCAATAGAGTATTATACCACATGCTTACATTTAAAGCAATACCGCAAACGAATAATTCAAAATTTTGCACAAAATAAATCCTTTGAAGTGAAATATTTCCTAAAAACACCAAACTATGCTCCACCTTACTTGACATTTCCCCAAAGTAAATGTATAATAAAATACGGCAAGGAGATTATCCCTGCCGTATAATATCGTAAGGAAGTATTTAATTATGGAAAAGATACCCTCTTTCACTATAGACCATAACAAACTTATACCCGGAGTGTACGTTTCAAGAATCGATTCTGTGGGAGGAGACACTGTTACAACCTTTGATTTAAGATTCACAAAGCCTAACAGAGAGCCTGTTATGAACACGGGCACCGCCCATGCAATTGAACATCTTGCAGCCACATTTATGAGAAATGACATAGAAATGAAGGATCGTATAGTATACTTCGGTCCTATGGGCTGCCGTACTGGTTTTTATTTACTGATGAAGGGCAACATTGCCCCCAAGGATATTTATCGCTTACTCAAAGAAACTATGGAGTTTACCTGCAAGTTTGAGGGCGAAATCCCAGGAGCAGCTCCCAAAGATTGCGGTAATTACAGCGATATGGATCTTGAGGGCGCAAAAGCCTACGCAAAGAAGTTTCTTGACGAGGTAATTTCCGATTTCGGGCCCCATAACACAGTATATCCCGAATAATTTTTAGTTGGTTATAATCTCCTTGAGGCTACGCTTCGGAACGTATTGAACACCATCTTTTCTGGAGTATTTTACGTCACCGTCAACACATTCGGTAATTACTACCTTATCCTGTGGTTTACCCAAGGCAAGACACAGCTCGGGCTTTAAATTGGAGGGCAGCGAAAGTATATCCGAAGCCTTAACAGGGTCAAACGCTGCAAGAATGCATCCACCCAATTCCCTCTCGGCAGCGGCAAGCATAATTGTCTGTGCACATATGCCCACGTCTTTAAGGAATAAATGCTCGTTTTCGGATATTGACGTATCCAGGGATATTATAATAAACGCAGTAGGACGGTGTCCTTCGGGAGGCAATACAGTATCCTTAATAAGACCTGCCCAGCGGGTTATAGACTGTATTTTATTAACCTCTTCCTCTTCATACACAAGGGTGAACTTCAAAGCTTGAAGATTGATAGACGAAGGAGCGTACCTGACGTGCTCAACAAGTTCCTCAAGCTCCTCACGGAAAATCTTTCTACTTTGATCGAAGCATCTTATGCTGCGGCTTTTCTTAACAAGATCTATAAACATTCATATCATTCCTTTCATAAAAGTATCATACCATATAATTTATACTTTGTCAACAGAAGGAGGTGTCAACGGTGCCTGACTTTATAAAGAACTACAACTCTCTTAACACAGCCCTTAAAGAAAGATTTGGACAGAAGATATACAGAATAGCCCTTAATGGTGGAATGACCTGCCCCAACAGAGACGGCACCCTCGGACACCGCGGCTGTATCTTTTGCAGTAAAGGCGGCTCAGGAGAATTTGCCCAAAGCCCGACATTATCTATTACAGAGCAGATAGAAGAAGGTAAAAAGCTACTCAACAGAAAACAAAAAGACGGAAAGCATATTGCATATTTTCAGGCCTTTACAAACACTTACGCTCCCCTGCCTTATCTTGAAAAGATTTTTACCGAAGCTATAAATCATCCCGATATTGTAGCCCTGTCAGTAGCGACCCGTCCAGACTGTCTTCCCGAAGAAACGGTTGCCCTTATATCCAAACTAAATAAAATCAAGCCCGTATGGGTAGAATTAGGGCTTCAGACATCAAAGGAGAGCTCTGCTCAATTTATAAGGCGAGGATACGAGAACTCGGTATACGAAAAAGCAGTTTGCGACCTTAAAAAAGGCGGCATTGAACATATCGTGCATATAATACTTGGGCTCCCCGGTGAAACGAAAGAAGACATGATAAATACCGTCAAATACGTTTCTGCTTTTGAGCCCGACGGAATAAAGCTTCAGCTTCTCCACGTTCTTAAGGATACTGACCTTGCAGACTGCTATACACAAGGACAGTTTGAAACCCTTACCCAAGAGGAATATATCGACGTTTTAATTACGGCCATTGAGCATTTACCTAAAAAGACAATCATACACCGTTTAACCGGCGACAGCCCCCACGGGCTGTTAATAGCCCCCAAATGGTCTGAACACAAATGGGAAGTCCTCAATACCTTTCACAGAGAAATGGAAAATCGAGGTGCTTATCAAGGACGGTTATCTAAATAAATGCCGTTTGTTAAGTTTTTATGAAAAGCAAGGCTATAGTCTTGATTTCCTCCGTAATTTGTGATAGAATGTTCAAGACAGAAATTCTGTCTGAATATACGCCGGTGTGATGGAATTGGCAGACGTGACGGACTCAAAATCCGTTGGTAGCGATACCGTGCGGGTTCGACCCCCGCCACCGGCACCACCCTTCCGGATACCGTTTGGTATTCGGAACTTTTATTTTAAAGGAGTATTATGTGAATACTAAAAACACTTCTTTGACTGAAGGGTCTATCTGGAAAAATATACTTAGGTTTGCTCTTCCGCTGTTTCTGGGCAATCTTTTCCAACAACTCTATAATACCGTCGACGCTCTGATCGTAGGCCATTTTATGGACGAATCTGCCCTTGCGGCGGTAACATCCTCGGGTAGCCTTATATTTATGCTGGTGGGCTTCTTTGGTGGCGTATCTGCGGGTGCAGGTGTAGTTATCGCAAAGCATTTTGGCGCAAAAGAAACCGACAGAATGAAAAAGGTTATGCACACTGCCGTTGCTACGGGCGTTATAGTTGGTATTTTCCTCACAATATTCGGAATCCTCACCACGCCCATCATACTAAAATGGATGGATACGCCCAGTAACGTATTGCCTAATTCAGTATCATATTTCAGAGTATACTTTCTCGGCGCCATATTTATGGTTATGTATAACGTAGCGGTAAGCATTCTTCAAGCTACGGGTGACAGCCGACATCCCCTTTATTACCTCATCACATCATCAATCACCAATATTATCCTTGACCTTCTCTTTGTGGGAGTATTCAAATGGGGCGTATGGTCAGCAGCGTTTGCAACTACCATAGCACAAGGCGTAAGCGTATTCCTAGCGTACAGAAGATTGCTTAACGTTGACTCCCCTGCGAAAATATTTATCAAGGCTATTAAAATCGACAAGGAAAGCCTTAAAGACATCATAAGATTCGGTCTTCCCTCCGGTATTCAGAACTCCATAATAGCCGTTGCAAACGTGGTTGTACAGAGCAATATTAACGGATTTGGAGATATTGCAATGGCAGGCTGTGGATCTTATTTCAAGATTGAGGGGTTCGCGTTCTTACCCATAACCTGCTTCTCTATGGCCATATCCACATTTGTTGGACAAAATCTTGGAGCAAAGAAATACGACAGAGTAAAAAAAGGTGCCTTACTGGGCATAATATGCTCTGTAATACTTGCAGAAGTCGTCGGATTACTGATATACTTGTTCGCCCCACAGCTTATTTCAATGTTTAATGATAATCCCGAAGTAATATCCTTCGGTGTAAGACAAGCAAGAACGGAATCCCTATTTTACTGCGTACTTGCTTTTTCTCACTGTGCTGCAGGTGTTATGCGAGGTTCAGGAAACGCAAAGGTGCCTATGTATACCATGCTGGCAGCTTGGTGCATTATCCGAATAATATACGTAACTGTAATGCTTAACTTCTTCCCCAACATAGAAACCATATTCACTGCGTATCCCGTAACCTGGAGTATAAGTACTCTGATATTCGGATTCTGTTTGCTAAAAACCGACTGGATACACCGCTTTGAGAAATTAGAACAAAATAAAACCAATTAATATTAAAGACGGCCGTCAAACGACGGCCGTCTTTGTTTGTTGAATGTATGCTATTAATAGTTTTCAGCGTGGATTTCGAAATAGCTCTGGGGATGAACGCAAACAGGGCAAACTTCGGGAGCCTTGGTGCCAACCATAATGTGACCGCAGTTACGGCATTCCCAAACCTTAACCTCGCTCTTGGCGAATACTTCTGCCATCTCAACGTTCTTGAGAAGAGCACGATAACGTTCTTCGTGATGCTTTTCAATAGCAGCAACCATACGGAACTTTGCAGCAAGTACGGGGAAGCCTTCTTCCTCTGCAG
>JAZRLW010000106.1:0-1923 GCA_045647025.1 Eubacteriales bacterium | reverse complement strand
AGCGTCCATATGCTGTGCATAAACGTGGATTCTCTTGGTGTTCTGGGCAAGAAGAGGAATATCGGTGTACTGGGGGGTAACGATAACGTCAACGTCAAGCTTGGTAGCCGCTTCGTCAATTACCTTTGCCAGTTCAAGCATCTTATCTCCCCAGAGGTAAGCCTTGGGGCCTATCTCGAAGAAGGGGGGCTTTATTACTTTGAAATTATAATCTTTTACCATTGTTTTTCTCCCTTTCAGTTTTTGTTCAGTCTTGCGCCTACTGCTCCACCGGGATGAATAAGAGCGAACTGCTCCTTGGTGTATCCCGTTTCCTCAATGAGGGCGCAGAGAAGAGCGTCAAATATTGCTATGGTCTGAACGTAGCTTGCGGTTGCCATGGTGTTGTCGGTATCGCATTCCTTTACAAGGTTGAGGGGAAGGATAACGTCAGCAGCGAGAGCCAGGGGGGAGTTCATGTTTTCAGTAACGGCTATAAGCTTTGCACCCTTTTTCTTGCAAACATCAATAAGGGGGAGAAGCTCTGCGGTCTTGCCGCCTCTGGATACCATTATCATGGCATCCTCGGCCTTAAGTCCGCCCAAGCCACCGTGTACAGCCTCGCAGGGGGGCATGAACATAGCGCCTCTCTCTATACAGCAGAGGGAGTGGGCAAATTTCTTTGCCGCAATACCCGAAGAGCCGGAAGCGGTGGTCATTATTCTGGGCACGGATGCCAGAATATCAACTGCCTTGGCAAATGCGGGGGATTTTATTGTATCGTGGGCAAGCCATACTGCGTCAGCCTCTATAAAGAGGGAGCGTTTGGCTGCTTCATAAGCTGATTCTTTCATTTAGCTCAAGCTCCGTTTTCTTATATTAATTCAATGCCGAGAATGTCGCAAAGAGCCTTTATCTTGGCCATGTTGTCGCCGTAGGTGATGATATAGTGCTGAGCGAGAACCTTCTCTGCAAAGTCGGGAACGTCGTCCATGATTATCTCAAGAGAGGGGAGCTGGGGAGCGGGATCGTCCCAACCGATTTCTTCCCAAGGTCTGGGAGTTACACCCTGACCCTTAAGGGCATGCATAACGTACTTGCCGTTAACGTAGCCAAGACGGCACATGGTAAGGTCGCCGGGCTTAACCTTGGATACGCAAAGGAGACCCTGGTCAAGCTCACCGAATGCGGCGGGCATAATGGTAACGGGACCTTCGGTAACCTCGGCGGGAACGTAGTCGGGAACGCCTGCGAGCACTCTGTCTTCCATGAATTCGTAGAATTCAAGGTAGTAGGAGCACTGGCCGGTAAGGTACTTCATCATAACCTGAGTAACGGCGCCGAGGGAGTCGTTTTCGGGTACGGTGCAAACGCTTTCGTTATTTGCAAGGAGCATGAAGATAGGTGCGGGAGGGAAGCCGAGAAGCTTCTTCATACCGTCAACGTCCTTGAGGGATACGGCTTCGTAGCCTCTTTCGTTGATAATATCTCTTACTGCCAGGTAGTAGCCTGCGGCAGTATGCATAGCGGAGGGATTTGCGGGAGCGGTGAACTTCCATTCCTTTTCAATAAGGTTTTCGGCGGTAGTTCTCTTTTCTTCGGCGGAGATAGCGTCAAATCTCTGCTTAACTTCAAGCATTTCAAAGGTCTCTATTTCAACGCCAACCTTCTTTTTGAGGGAAAGGCCGTCGTAGAGGGTGCCCCAGAGGTTCATATCTCTGTAGCCCATCATACCAACCTTGGTCTTACGGAGCTCGGCGGCAACGGTAGCGGCCTTACACCATTCAACTATATCGTTGGCTCTGGAGGGCTTGCCGATAATGTTGTAGAAATATTTAAAGGTATAACCAAGCTCGCTGAAGGTATAGCGGAGGGCGGTGGTACCTGCCTGATCGGCGGTGGTAACAAGGCGGTCGCCCTCTACCCAGCCGCACAGGCCCCACA
>JAZRLW010000105.1:0-8783 GCA_045647025.1 Eubacteriales bacterium | reverse complement strand
CCATAGACCAGTTAGGATGCGCCAAAGCCTGAGCTGGAGTAACTGAAGCAAGATATTCGCGTGTCTTTCCGAAGAAGGGGCCGCCGGATGCAGTTACTATAAGCTTGCTTATATCCCCGTGATTACCTGCCGCCAACGACTGAAAAATAGCGGAATGTTCGGAGTCAAGAGGAATTACCCTTTTACCGAGTTTTGCGGCCTTACCCATAAAGTTGTCGCCATCGGTCACTATAGTTTCCTTATTTGCAAGAGCTATATCAGCACCGTGTTCCAATACGGCGTGAGAAGGAAGAAGCCCAGCGACGCCAACTATAGAATTCACGCAGATATCGTAATCGGCTCTTTTGCAAAGCTCTTCCGCAGCAGTTTTCCCGCAAAGAACGGTTATATCCCTGCCGCTTAACTCATTTTTAAGTATCTCACCTGCAGCCTCAGACGCAACGGCAACCATTTTGGGAGAAAACTCGTTTATTAAAGGCATAGCCTTCTCAACGTTACTGCCAAAAGCAAGACCTGTAACCTTAAAATCATATCCTTGACTATTAAGATTTCTTACAACGGATGCAGTCTGCAGACCTATGGATCCTGTGCAACCGGTTATTATAAGCTTTTTCATAGCCTTTTCCTTTCGGTTCAACTATTAGAAGAATACGGGAATTGCCTCAAAAACAAGATAGAGTGCAGGAGCAACGAACATTACGCTGTCGAATCTGTCCATTATACCGCCGTGTCCGGGAATAACGTTTCCAAAATCCTTAACGCCAAAGTTACGCTTTATCAATGATGCGGAAAGATCTCCGAATATGGCAAAAACAGAACCAACAGCGGCGCAAATTGCGGCCACACCGTAATTGACGTTAACAGTGGTATCAAAAACATCCACGATGTATATAAAACAAAGGCAAATAGCAAGGGTTGAAACTACACCGCCTATGGCTCCCTCTACAGTCTTTTTGGGGCTTATTCTGGGAGTCATCTTGTGACGGCCGAAAAGCTTGCCGAATATATATCCACCTGTATCGGTAAGCCAAGATACTATAAAGATAAATATTATATTATATAAGCCGTAGGGCAACATTCTTGCATATACAAGGGTGGTAAAGAACAGAGGTATCATCAGCGAAAGAAGGAAGATCACCGAAAGTCTTTCAAGGCTGAATACCTTATAAAACATCAAAAAGGTAACAAAGACGATTACCGTAAAAACAAATATAGAAAGTGTTACAGCCGACGTCAAAAGGCTGGGAATCATATGGAGAAAAGGTATTGATAACGCAAAAAGCATACTGATAATTATTAAAAACTTACTTTCAATATACTTCGTAACTACCATAGCCTCGTACAGAGCGCAAACCGAAATCAACGCAACGAAAATATTAAGTACGAAGGGTATGTGTGAACAGGCAATAACGGTAAACATTATCAAAACCAAAACCGCGCCTGAAATAACTCGTTTCATTTTATATTTTACCTTTCTGAATCATTTGGCAACTACGGAACCGAATTTTCTTTTACGGCTACCGTAATACTCAAGTGCCTTAAGTATATCATCTTCACAAAAATCGGGCCACAGAACGTCCGTAGCGTAATATTCCGAATAAACACACTGCCAGGTAAGGAAGTTTGAAAGTCTGTACTCCCCTGCAGTTCTGATTATAAGATCGGGATCAGGCAAACCGTGAGTATAGATAAGAGAATTGATATCCTCTTCAGTTATGCTTTTTCCGGGATTATTTTCAATGAACTTATTTACGGCGTTAACGATTTCGTTTCTACCGCCGTAATTAATTGCGATATTAATTGTGGTATGAATTTCGTTTTGTTCCGCAGAAAGTTTGTATAGTCTGTCAATTTTTTCGCGGACAGTATCAGAAAATGCCGACAAGTCACCTATAAATCTGAATTCCACGTGAGAATACTTTTCGGTTTCCTTCAGATATTTATCATAAAGTTTATCAAGATATAAAGAAAGCAAAGACAAAATCGTATCTACTTCAATTTTTGGTCTTGACCAATTTTCAGTAGAAAAGGTATAGAATGTAGCACACCTTATCTTATTCTTGCAAACATAGTCTATGACCCTCTCGGCAGTTTCCACCCCTTTTACATGACCCCTTTGTCTGGGAAGGCCTTTCGCCTGGGCCCATCTGCCGTTGCCATCCATTATAAAACCAATATGTTTTGGCATTTTTATGGTGTTTTTAGTGATACTGTCACTCATTTTAAAACAACCCTCTAATATTCTAAATACTTATGCAGGCTTGCCGCAAATAAATGCGGCAAGCCGTACCAACAAATATTTTAAGTAACGTCTGAAATGATTATACGGAAAGAATTTCCTTTTCCTTATCAGCAACGATAGAGTCTATCATCTTGCAGTAAGAATCGGTGCCGTCCTGAATTTCCTTTTCAGCAAGCTTAAGATCATCTTCTGTAATAATGCTCTTCTTCTTGTCAGCCTTATATTTATCAAGAGCGTCGCGTCTTACGTTACGAAGAGCAACCTTGCTATCCTCGCCAACCTTCTTTATGGTCTTAACGATTTCTTTTCTTCTTTCTTCGGTAAGAGGGGGGAACACCAATCTGAGAACCTTACCGTCATTCTGGGGATTGATACCGATATCGGAAGCCTGAATAGACTTTTCGATAAGCTTAAGAGAGGATGCATCGTAGGGCTGAATAACAAGAACTCTGGCTTCGGGAGTAGAGATACTTGCAACCTGATTTATGGGCATCTGAGAGCCATAGTAGTCAATGGTTATCTTGTCAAGCACGCCTGCGTTAGCTCTGCCTGCTCTGATTTCTTTGAATTCGCTGTTAAGGGCATCAATAACCTTTTTCATCTTGTTTTCGATTTCGCTGTACTGGGATTTCATATTTGTTCCGTCCTTTCATATTACGATTAGTATTTCTTTTATATTCCGTCAGATATTACGATTTCAGAATCCGATATGGAATTTGAAATAAAGGTGCTGGCTTCTTTTTCGCCTGTAACGAGATCCTTAAAGGAAACGTCGCCGTTAAGCTTAAAGAGACAAACATCCATCTTTTTCTCGTGGCAGAGAGCTGTTGCTGCAAGGTCGATAGCCTTCAAGCCCTTTTCAAGTACAGTACCAAAGTTAACCTTATGATACTTGAAAAGCTTTTCGGTGGTATTCTTGTCTTCGGGGTCTCTGTTGTAAAGATAAGCAACTCTCTTTGCAAAGAGGGCTGTATCTGCGCCGAGCTCCAATGCTCGAAGAATAACGGTGGTATCGGTGGTAAAGAAGGGATTTCCCGTTCCTCCGCCGACGATAACTATATATCCATCTTCAAGATATCTTACTGCATTAACACAGTTGAAGGTATCGCCAACGCTGGGCATAGCTACCGAAGTAAAGAGCTTAGCCTTCTGGCCCAATCTCTCAAGGGTGGAACGAATGGCGATGGAGTTGATAACCGTTGCCAACATTCCCATGGAATCGGCTTCGGCGGGATTCATAGCCCCCGCGCCCTTTCCTCTCCAGATATTTCCGGCTCCTACAACTACCGCAACCTGACAACCGCACTGTGCAGCTTCGATGAGCTGCTTACAAGCAGTTTCAAGGCTTTGTGGGTCGAGAATTGAATTATTTCCCGAACCTTCAGCGGGAGCAAGTGCTTCACCGCTTATTTTAATTACGACTCTTTTATAACGCAAATTGCTCATAACTGAACTTCCTTTCTTCTTTTATCGGCTTATTACTGAAAGGCAATCAGTCCTGAGCCATATTCCAAAGCTTTTCCAATTCAACCTCATCCTTGGGGTCAGCCAAAGTAACGTTATCGTAAAGCTTCCAGGTTTCAATATGGGTTGTAACGCATCCGTCGGGCTTAGGTCCGAACTCGCCGAGAGTCTCGCACTCGAGAAAGCGATGATTTGTAAAGGTTTCAAAGGAACAGCCGTCATCGGGATAAATACTGTCGATATAGTGAGTGTATTCCTTTTTAAACATCATACCGTCCTTAACGTAGAGAGCACGTCCGTCTTCGAGGTCAAGACCGAGCTTAAAGGAATCAGTATTGTTTCTATCCTGTTTAAGAGTAATAAACTTCTTACCGAAAAAGATTCGAGGGTCGGATATGTTACTGTATGTCCAGAATCTCAAGATTCTATTGGGCTGCATGTAGGTATCTCTATCGTTCTGCTTAAGTATCTCAACGCCATCTTTGCCCAAAGCTGTCAAAGTCCAAAGAGCGTAATCCTGCGACTCGCCCGATTCATTGGTAACGCAATGAGTAAGCTTAAGCTCAGTACCTTCTATAAACTCAACCTTAGTGGCAAGTCGAAGGCCGGTTATTGCCTGAACATCGCTGTAGAATATGGCACCGTTTTCTATTTTTTCATATCTTATGGGGTCATTGTCGGGATAGTAGGTTTCGGGATATTCGGGGGCTATCCAAAGACGATGGCCGCCGTAAATATACCAGGTTTTATCATCGCCGTACAGATATCTCATATCGTTATTGTCATATATCTGCTCTCTGTTTACGTCCTCAAAGAACATATTCTCACGGCCGCAAAAACCATAACGAAGAATTCTGGGGCCGATGTCCAGAGTAACGATAATATCAACTACTCCGTTGGACACCTCAAGGCATTTACCAAAGTTTTTGTAATCAATCTCGCGGTAATTCAGCATATTATTGCACCTCTTTAAAAATTTGGTTTATATTGTCAAATATAATGAATTCGTTCGGAAGTCTTCTCCCGCAGGAAAAACGTTATCGGTATATAAATTATACATATCCGTCGATAGGGCTTCATACTTAACAAGCAATGAGTCGTTCATATCCGACGGCAAGGTATGATATATGGGCAACGTTGCTTTCTTTCGCATCTCGGCCAGTAGGTTACGTCCCTTTTCGTTAAAAGCAAGTATCCGTATATACTCGGGTTCGGGAGAAAACTCCCTTATTCCGTAAGCCAATGCAAGTACCGTGCGTCTCACAGCAGACATTGTATATCTCTTGGTTTTTACTCTATCATAAAGTTCTGCTAAAGATACAGCATCAGCATTCTTGAGTATTCGCTGACAAAGCCCTTCGTTGATTCCGCATATACGCTCAACAGAATCCCCCAGTCTTTCCTTTCGAAGCATGGAGAGAATCGTTTTTTCAAAGGTATTACTTAAAGAACATCTACCTGACTCAATCTCTCTTTTAAGAATATCATAAGACTCCGTGGGTAAATATTTGGACACGTCTTCACCGTTTCCCATAAGCCGTCTTACAGCCGAAGCAGAAGCTCTTTCACTATCCTCGGGAGCATCAGCAGAATACTGACTATCTCTGTCATGAGTAAAAGGAACTATACGGCTACCTATTCGAATGAGGCTTTTCACATATTCAAAGGCCAAAAGGTCATTTGAAGACTCCGGAACAAAATCAGCCCCCAGATCGGCCATACCCATCGCCACAGCCTTTGGATATGCTATACCCTCGCCCATATACTTCTTTATGAGTCCTTTTCGGTCTGCTTCAAAAAAATTCTTAGCTGCCGAGACAAAGATTTCACTATTTACAGTTTCACTACCAAAACAAAGGGTGTCAATCACTCCACAAGAGTGAAGAGTCTTTACAGCGCCGTAAGCGAACTTCTCAGAAGAAGACACGCCGAACACAAAAGGAAGCTCAATAACTAAATCAGCGCCGCATCTAACTGCAATCTCTGCACGGGAATGTTTCCTCATAACGGCGGGTTCCCCACGCTGAACGTGGTCCCCGTTCATAATAACGGTAACGGTATCTGCCCCCGCAGCACGAATGATATCCAGTTGACGGCGATGCCCGTTATGAAAAGGATTGTACTCCGCTACTACGGCTGCATTTTTCATGTCCGATTCTCCGCATATATTTTCAGATACCAATAGACAATAATGCCCAAAGTTATACCTTTATCAGTATACTATAAACACAGAGAAAAATCAAGGGTTTTTTATTATATTTTATTATATTTATATAAAATTTCAATAATAGTTACAAGCCTTTTTACACAAAATAAATGTTGTCGGAGTTTCAACGAAAACTCCGACAACATTATATACTGTTTTTTAATTATTTAACGTAGTCAACAACGGCAAGAATGATACCGATAAGGCAGTACAAACCAATAAGGGAAGAGATGGCACCAAGCAACCAAGTGATCAGAGCGCCGATAACGGGAATACCACCGAGAATGAGGTTGATAAGTCCGGTAACAATACCGAGAACAACGGGAAGAACGATGTAGATGATGATGGTGATTACGAGAGAACTAACATTGCCCTTCTGTACACGCTTGTTAATGGGGAAAAATTTTGTGAGCTGTTCCATGATAAAATCTCCTTTTTAATTTATATACTAAAGGTCTTTCACAAGACGTTTCAGCCTTATTTTTTCGTTTTCGGACAATCTGTCCGTCTTTATGCAATAAAGTATTAGATCATATACTGACCCATCGTAAAGCTTTGTTATCAGGTGGTCGGTATCCTTTTGCGTAACCTCTTCCTTGGAGATATTGGCTGTGCAATAAAATCCGGGGTCTACCCTACTAATAACATTTTTTTTAATGAGCCTTGAAATCATTGTGTAAACGGTTGTTGCAGACAATGCGATACTTCTGTTCAGAGAAACGGCAATATCCTTTGCCTGCATCGTGCCGCCGTTTGCCCAGATAAGTTCCATTATACTGAATTCGGCTTCGCTGATATTCATAACAATCCTCCATATCACCCTTTAGGGCGATGCAAAACAAATTCAAATATTTTCTATGGAAAATTTGAATTTAGGCGTAAAGAGCGCACAATATCTTGACTATGCAAATTATCTTTCACGCATCCTCACTTTCAAGTAAGGGTGATTTTGATCTCACCGTTCTCGGCATCCACGTTAACACCGCTTACGGTCATATTTCCGTCGCAGATAGCGTTAACAACTCTATCCTCAATCTCTTTTTGAACCACACGTCTTACGTTTCTTGCACCGTATTCACGGCTATATGACTTATCTGCAAGTAAAGAGAGGGCTTCATCGGTATAGTCGAAAGATATTTCCTTCTCTGCAAAACCGTCTTTGAGATCCTGCAAATATATCTTAACAATATCTGAGAAAAGTTCTTTGCCCAGAGGATCAAATACTATTATCTCGTCTACACGGTTCAAGAATTCGGGACGAAGAAATTCTCCCAAAGCTTTTTTAGCCTTCGCTTCAGAAAGCTCTGCCTCAGTTTTATTAAACCCTGCAGAGGTTCCCTTAATATTAGACCCTGCATTTGAGGTCATTACTATAAGTGTATGCTCAAAAGAAACCTTTACACCATGGGCATCGGTTATGGTACCGTCGTCAAGTATCTGCAAAAGGATATTGAGAACGTCGGGATGTGCCTTTTCTATTTCGTCAAAAAGCACTACCGAATAGGGCTTTCTTCTTATCTTTTCAGTAAGTTGTCCGGCTTCATCGTATCCCACGTATCCCGGAGGTGAGCCAATAATTCTGGAAACAGAATGCTTTTCCATAAACTCACTCATATCGAGGCGAATAAGGGTTTCGGGAGAATCGAAAAGCTCCTTTGATAAGAGCTTAACAAGCTCGGTCTTACCTACACCGGTAGGTCCTGTGAAGATGAAGGATACGGGGCGTTTTCTTGGAATAATACTTATTCTGCCCCTCTTAACAGCGGCGGAAATTGCCTCTATTGCTCTATCCTGCCCTACTATTCGACGGGAGAGATTAGTCTTAAGATTCTTGAGCTTCTCAGTTTCACCTTCGCTTATCTTTGAAGCGGGAATAGCCGTCCAGAGTTCTATTACAGCGTAAAGGTCATCCACTGTAACGGATGTAGAATCCACAACCATCTGAAGACTCTTCTGCTCTTCTTTGCGCTTAAGCTCGTCGGATTTGAGTTCGGCAAGGAGCATATAATCCTCCTCTGCTCTCTCTTCTTTTGTTTCTATGGCTTCTATCTTTTCTCTTATGTCAACCAAAGCCATATCAACTCTTGCAAGCTTATCATAGACGGGGTTTTTAAGAACGGAATTGGAGCAGGCCTCGTCTATAAGGTCGATGGCTTTATCGGGAAGAAAACGGTCTGTAATATATCGTTCAGAAAGCTCAACGGCCTTCTGTACGACCAACATGGGAATCTTTATTTTGTGGAAGTTCTCGTAATATCCCTTAATGCCCTTAAGCATTTCGGTAGCCTCGGAAATAGAGGGTTCATCAACGGTAACGGGCTGGAATCTGCGCTCAAGAGCAGAATCCTTTTCAATATACTTTCTGTACTCATTGAGAGTAGTAGCACCTATAACCTGAATATCCCCTCTTGAAAGAGCGGGCTTCATCATATTAGCCGCAGACATGGTACCCTCGGAGTCACCCGTAGCAACGAGATTATGAACCTCGTCAATAACAAGTATAACGTTGCCGCGCTTTTTAACCTCTTCAATAAGGCCCTTTACTCTGCTTTCAAACTGACCTCTGAACTGAGTACCAGCAACCAATGCAGTAAGGTCAAGAAGGTAAAGTTCCTTATTAATAAGCTTTTCGGGAACTTCCTTGCGAGCTATCTTAAGAGCAATACCCTCGGCAATAGCGGTTTTACCAACACCGGGCTCCCCGATAAGACAAGGATTATTCTTGCTTCTGCGACAGAGTATCTGAATTACGCGGAATATTTCTCTGTTGCGCCCCACAACGTCGTCAAGCTTATTTTCTCTTGCCTTGCGGGTAAGACAAAGGCAGTACTGCTCAAGATACTTTGACTGTTCTCTCTGCTGTTTTTCGGT
>JAZRLW010000104.1:0-2064 GCA_045647025.1 Eubacteriales bacterium | reverse complement strand
GGCTACTGCCGAAAGGAGTAATGCGGATAGGATAAGGAGTGAAAAAAACTTTTTCATAGGTTTTACCTCTTACATATTAATTAAGTACATTTTATCATAGTAAAAAGTCTTTGTCAAGGAACTTTTTTGTCTTTTTGCTTGACAAAATATCCTTTTTTTGGTATATTAATCAGGAAATGATTTTTGAAGAAAGGGTTATCTCTTATGGCTAATAGAGTTAATTTTTCTGATTTTCGCGCAAAGGCCGCCGATAATTACGGTGCTTTGACCCTTGCGGCTGAGTATCTTCGCAAAAACCCCGGTTCAACCCTCTACATAGAGCCCGGAGTATATGAAATAACAGAGCCTTTGGCAAGAAAAATAATGAACGAGTGTATGGAGGGTAAATACGGCCGTAACCCCCAGCCCACCATGTTCAATCCCAATTTTAAGTATTCCCGAGGTCTTGATTTTGACGGGGTGGAGAATGCCACCGTTGAAGCCTACGGCGTAACCTTCCTTATGGACGGATATATGGAGATAATCTCGGTAAGAAACTGCTCTAACGTTACCGTTAAGGGTCTTACAATAGACTATAAGCGTAAGCCCTACAGTGTGGGCGAGGTAATTGAGTGTGACACCGATTACATGACTCTTAAATTTCCCGATGAATACCCTATCCACGAAAATATTCCTTGCCCCAGAACGACCTTCGTCCGCAAGGAGCAGAATATGTTCGAGTTTATGGCCGTTAAGGAAAAGCCCCGCGTAACTATAAGTATAAACAGCATGGAGCTTATTGCTCCCCAGACCCTGAGGGTTAAGGTAAAGAAAGGGGGAGGCCCCGAGTTCGTGGGACTTCATCTTGCTATCGTTCATACCTTCCATTTCCGTCCCGCCATATTTATCGGCGATGCAAAGAATACCGTTATAAAGGACGTTACGGTACACTGTCATTCAGGTATGGGTATTCTGGGTCATAGAGCCGAAAATATCCTCCTCAGCGGCTTCAGGGTAATTCCCTCCCTGGGAGAGGTTCACTCAACCAATACCGACGCTACCCACTTCGTATCCTGCAGAGGTACTATCAGATTTGAATACTGCACCTTTGAAGGTCACGGTGACGACGGTACTAACGTTCATACCTATTATCATACAATGAGAGAGGTTAAGGGCAACACCTGCCAGATATTTACCGAGGCTCCCGACGGAACACATCCCCAGAGCCTTGACTATCCCGACGTTGGCGATACCCTTGAGCTTGTTGAAAACAAATCCCTCGACTTTGTGAGGACTTATAAGGTACTTGAGGTAATTCCTCATTTTGACGAGCTTTATTCCGAGATAGTGGTAGACGGCGAGCTTCCCACAGATACGGAAAATTATTTCCTTTCCGACGTATCCCAGGTTCCCAGACTTGAGGTTGTTTATTGTAGCTTCAGAAATCACCTTGCACGCAGTATTCTCTGCAAAAACAGAGGCGTACTTATTGAAAACAATAACTTCCTTCAGGTTGACGGTATGGCCGTTGAGGTTGCACCCGAAAGATCCTGGAGGGAGGGTGTCAGCAGTAGTGACATAGTTATCCGCAGAAACCGTATGGTATACTGCCGTTGGGGTGGCGTTGAAATAAAGGTGGATACAAAAGAGCCCAACGGTACCTCCATTAAGAATATCCTTATTGAGGATAACCTTATCGACTGTCCCCATTCTCCCAAGGGCATAATGGTAAGGGATTCGGAAAACGTTACCATTCGCCGAAACAAAGTAATTTCCGGCGGAGAGGATTACCTCATTTCCAATTGCAAAAACCTTGATTTAAGCGAATAAAAATATAAAATAAATCCCATTGGATGCGCTCCAATGGGATTTTCTTTATTTATCTTCACTGTGTATGTGCCATGAATCTCCGAAATCGTCGTCCAGAGCCTTCTCGGCATCAATTTCCTGCTGGCGGTTTTGCGCCATTTTGTCGTCGTAAGCAAATCGCTTTTCGGCGGCTTTTTTTGACTTTTTTATCACTATAACGGCAACAATGGCCATTATCACAGGGATAAGAAACAAAAGGTACATCGCCTTAATAAC
>JAZRLW010000103.1:0-2441 GCA_045647025.1 Eubacteriales bacterium | reverse complement strand
GATATTGCTCTTCTCGGCCCCGAAACCGCAGTATATGTAGCAAACGAGGGCAAGGAAAACTACGCCGTAGTATTTGCCCAGCTTACAAAGAAAGACGGCTCCTTCCTTCTGGGAAAAACACCCGATGATGACTTTTCCTGGGATAAGCTTAAAGGAAAAAGCGTTATCGGTGGCAGAACAGGAGGCATGCCCGAAATGATGCTCGAATATGTGCTTAAGCTTAACGGTCTGGAACCCAACGTAGACCTTACGGTAAGGACAGACGTAACCTTTGACCTTATGGGCGGCGCCTTCATCGGCGGTGACGACGATTACGTTACCATGTTTGAACCCTCTGCATCCACAATGGAGCTTGCAGACCAGGGATATATAGTAGCCTCGGTAGGTGAAGCGGGCGGTGACGTGCCCTTTACCTGCTTTGTAACAATGAAAGACAAAATGGAGAATGACAGCGAACTTATAGAGAAGTTTACAAAAGTCATATATAAAGCTCAGAAATGGATAGAAAGAAGCTCCATAGATGAAATAGCCGAGGCACTTCTCCCTTCATTTGCTGACAGCGATAAAGAGCTTATAAAAGCCGTAGTTAAAAACTACAAAGAAATCGACGTTTGGAAATCCACGCCGGTGATGCTGGAGGAAGACTATGAAAGATTGATAGACGTTATTACCGAAGCGGGAATCATCACATCTGCGCCCGACTTTGAAAAAATCATAGACAACAGCATCGCTGAAAAGGTTTCCTCCGCAAAATAAACCTTTCCTCCTGGAGGATACTGAATATGAACGACGTAGCAAAAATCTGTCCGGTAGAATTTATTAACGTATCAAAAATATATCATACAAAGCAAGGCGAAACCTTTGCCTTAAAGGATATGACTTTTTCCGTGCCCCGTAACAGTTTTACGGCCATCGTAGGCCCCTCAGGATGCGGAAAATCCACCATTCTTTCCCTTATTGCGGGGCTTATTCCACCTTCCTCAGGAGAGGTAAAGGTTATGGGGGAAACAGTAACGGATAAAATCGGCGACAGAGTAGGCTATATGCTTCAACACGACCACCTCTTCCCCTGGAGAGATGTTCTTGGCAACGTTACCCTGGGGCTTGAGCTAAAAAGTAAAAAAACTAAAGAGCGTGTTGACGAGCTTATCGCTATGCTGGAGCAATACGGACTAAAGGACTTTATCCATACTTCTCCGAGAAACCTCTCGGGAGGTATGCGGCAAAGGGTTGCCCTCATAAGAACTCTGGCCTTGGAGCCTGATATATTACTGCTTGACGAACCCTTCAGCGCCCTTGACTATCAGACGAGAATAAGTGTCTCGGACGATATTTCGAAGATAATTAAAAGTAGAAATAAGACCGCCATACTGGTTACCCACGATATATCGGAAGCCATATCCTTGGCAGATCGGGTGCTGATACTCACTCCCCGTCCCGGTACCATAAAAAAAGCAGTGGATATTTCCCTTACGTCGGCCACCGATGACGTTACGGATAAAAGATTAGCGCCTGAATTCGGAGGATATTTTAACCAAATATGGAAGGAGTTAAACGAAAATGAGGAAGACGAAAAGGACTGAAAAGGAAATGTCGGCTGCCCACGCAGCATACCTGAAAAACCTGCGTAGACAAAAGAATTTTGTTTCTCTTACGAGAGGTCTTGTCCTTATACTTTTCTTTGCCATATGGGAAATTGCCGCCCAAATAAGGCTAATTGACCCCTTTATATTCTCATCTCCCACCAGATCTGTGGCCGTTATATACAGATTAGTAGTCGAGGGCTCAATCTGGCTTCATATAGGGGTAACCGTAGCAGAGACTTTTATCGGTTTTATTGCGGGAACACTTTTAGGTGTAGCAATCGCCATACTTTTATGGTACTGCCCTACGGCAAGAGAAATAGCTGATCCTTACCTTGTAGTACTGAACGGACTGCCCAAAATTGCCCTTGGCCCCGTTATAATAGTTTGGGTAGGCTCCGGCATGTCGGCTATAGTCACCGTTACCCTTTTGGTTTCGGTAATAGTAACGGTCATAGGTGTCCTGACTGGATTTACCGAAACGGACGAAGAGAAACTTCTTTTAATGAGAACCTTTGGAGCTACCAAAACTCAGACCTTTATGAAAGTGGTATTCCCCGCCTCCCTCCCCACAACGATGTCCGTACTGAAAATCAACGTAGGAATGACCTGGGTTGGGGTTATCGTGGGAGAATTCTTGACATCAAAGGCGGGAATCGGCTATCTTATCGTATACGGTGGTCAGGTATTCAGAATGGACCTGGTAATGGCAGGTGTTCTTATCCTCTGTTTACTTGCGGGAATCATGTATTACGGTGTGGCCGCTTCCGAGAAATTTATAAGCAGAAAAATGGCTGATTAGGCCCTTGGAGCAGACATCTGTCTGCTCCATTTTCTACAATATTTCATATACCTTTT
>JAZRLW010000102.1:0-11555 GCA_045647025.1 Eubacteriales bacterium | reverse complement strand
AAAATCCTTTTCACAAAAGCGAAAAACTACCTCACTTATTACCTCTTCCCTTTTACCTATTACTTCAAAAAAATCCTTCCATTCTAGGTAAGAGTGAAGAAGTAAAAGGTAAAAAGTAAAAAATCCCACACTTTCGTGCAGGATTTTTTGGCAGCGGAATAGGGATTTTGCGTGGGCTACCGCCCACTTCGCCTCACGAAGCTTCGCTTCGCTCGTTGCCCAGCGTCGGCGGCCAACAGTCCCCCGGACTATTGGCCTTCCGAAGGCTCTGCCTTCTCCCTCCTGGTTCGAATCCTCATATCCGCTGATACAAAAAGAAGAACACCCTATCAATGATAGGGTGTTCTTCTTTGGCAGCGGAATAGGGATTCGAACCCCAACAAACAGAGTCAGAGTCTGCCGTGCTACCGTTACACAATTCCGCTATGTAAATCTCCAATCGCTCACGTCGTCCGCTTCAAAGAACGGAAGTTAGGATACCTCCCGACTTCGCTGACCGAAGTTACCTAAATATTATACACAATTTATATCCTTTTGTCAATAGCAGAATTATACAAATTTGTGACTTTTACGAAACAAATTCTTCAGCCATAATTATTCTCTTAAAAGAAAGAGCAAAAGCCTTGTTTTCACCCACACACCTCCACCGAGAAACCTCGGCAGAGTAGGGCTTGATATTATCTTTTTAGTATCTTACCCACAAGGGAGCAGAGAACAAATGCCACTATATTTACCGCCACCACAGTAGAACCCACGGGGGTGTCTGCCAAAATGGAGATGATTATTCCGCTACCTGCGGCAAAAACGGAGATTACGGCAGAGCAGACAGTTACGGAAAGGAATGTCTTGAACACCCTCATTGCCGAAAGGGCGGGGAATATTACAAGTGCCGATATAAGCAAAGAGCCCACAAGATTCATGGCCAGAACCACTATTACGGCAATAACTGTGGCAATAAGAAGATTATACGCCCCCGCCTTTGTACCCGTAGCTTTTGCAAAATTCTCGTCAAAGGTCACGGCAAATATTCTGTTATAGAAAATAACGAACACCCCTATAACAGCTACAGAAAGAACGGAGCAAAGTACAACGTCGGTCTTTGTAAGGGTAAGTATGGACTGTGAGCCAAAGAGGGTTCCGCAAACGTCTCCCGAAATATTTGCAGAAGTGGGAAAAACATTCATCAGCAAATATCCGATTGCCAAAGCGCCCACAGATATCATCGCTATGGAGGCATCCCCCCTGATTTTCGAGTTCTGTCCCGTTCTCAAAAGAAGAACGGCGCAAACAACCGTAACGGGAAGAACCACTACTGTGGTGTTGGTCAGACCCAGAACCGCCGCAACGGCCAAGGCACCGAAGGCCACATGGGAAAGGCCGTCGCCTATAAATGAAAATCTCTTAAGCACCAGCGTTACCCCAAGAAGAGAGGAGCAGAGGGCTATGAGGACGCCCACAATAAGAGCGTATCTGACAAAGGGGAAATCAAAATAAAGAGCCAACTTTTCAACCATTTGAACAACCCTCCTCTTTGCATATACCGTGGAATATCCGTCCAACGTCACTATGAATATAATCCCTTGTGGTTCCGAAGAAAGAGGGGGAACCTATATGGAGAATGTGGGATGCGTTTTTGACCGCGGCGGCAATATCGTGGGAAACCATTACGATTGTAGTTCCCGCCTTGTTAAGGTCGGCTATTACCTGATACATTTCCGCCGTGGCCTTAGGGTCAAGACCGGCCACAGGCTCGTCAAGGAGAAGCATTTTTGAAGTGGCACAGAGAGCTCTTGCCAAAAGTGCGCGCTGCTGCTGTCCGCCCGAAAGGTCACGGTAGCATCTCCCCGCAAGGTGGGAAATACCCAACTTTTCCATATTTTCGGCGGCTATCTGCCTTTCCTTTTTGCCGTAGAAGGGCTTATTTTTGCAAAGAGGCAGACATCCAGAAAGGACTATTTCCCTTACGGATGCGGGAAAATCCTTCTGTATCTCGGTCTGTTGGGGCAGATATCCTATTTCATCGGTGCGAAGGCCGTCACCCGTTTCAATAGTGCCGCTGAGGGGCTGTCTGAGGTGGAGCAAGGCCTTCATAAGGGTGGTCTTGCCCGAGCCGTTCTCCCCTACTATACAGAGATAATCGCCCTTGTTGACCTCAAAATTTATATCCTTTACCACCGTTTTTCCCTCATAGCCGAGAGAAAGGTCGGTACATATAAGCTGTGGCATAAAAAATCCTTTCTAATTAAGTGCTTCCTTTAGGAATACTATATTGTCCTCCATAATGGCCAAATAGGTGACGCCCTGCTCAGCTTCTTTATAATATACTGATTGCATGGAGTTAAGGGGTCTGACCTTAAGATGTGTGGCTGCAGAGGCCAGCATAACAGCATCGGCCACGTTGCCGTCGGTCTTTTCTGTGGTAAGAAGCACCTCTATCCCCAGCTTGTCCACCTTTGAGGCAAGGGATATTATAGTATCAAAGCTTGCATCGGTTTCTGAAGAACACCCTTCAAAAGCGGCGTAATATTCTATTCCGTAATCCCTCATCAGATAAGCAAAGGGGAATCTGTCGGCAAAGACCAGAGCTTTTTTTGATGCTGTATTCACCAAATCCTCAATATAGCGGTCAAGGGCGTCAAGTTTTGCTATATATTCCTCTTCGTTAAGGGAGTAAAGCACCTGATTTTCGGGGTCTATTTCCTTAATAGCGGTGGCAATCTTTTCACAGAAGAATGCGGCGTTTTTGAGGGAAAGCCATACGTGCTCGTCATAGGAGATATGCTCTTCACCCTCGTGATGATGCTGGGTAGAGATAAGGCTATCCTTTATCTCGTTCATAAGGCAAATTACCCTGCGGTTGGGATTGGGAGTGCTTTCAATAGCATCGGCTATCCATTTGTCCGATTCCCCGCCCACGTATATTAGGAGGTCGCATGTGGCGATATCCATCATATCCCCCGCCGTTGCCTGATAGCTGTGAAGGTCGGTGCCGTTATCGTAAAGAAAGACCAAATCCACCTCGGTGGTTCGCCCTCCGTAGAGAGATCCGAAGAGATTTTCGGCTCTGTCGGGGTCGATTTCGGAAGTAATGCTCTTTACCCAATCGTAAACGGGAAATATGGTACATACGATTTTTATCGAGTCGGTATACGCCTTTTCCTTCTCACACCCCATCGTTAAAGTAAAAAGCAAAAGGAAGACGAGAAGAATACTTAAAATCTTCTTCATTACCCATCAACCTCCTCTTTACATTCTTTGCAGATTCCGTATATTACGGTTTTCGGCCTTATAATCTCAAAGCCGTCAAGGTTAAGGAGTGAGTTTGCCATACTATCTGCCACGGCCTTATCCATATGGGCGATCTTACCGCATTTTGTGCAGGTAAGGTGCACCCTGTTTTTACAGCCCTCGCACTTGATGTACTGATAATAAGCCTCGTTACTCCCCTCTTTTACTGTGCGGCTTATATACCCCTGCCGCTGAAGAAATACGAGGTTTCTGTATACGGCGCTAAGGCTTACCTCAGGCCCCATGTGACCTGCAATATCCCTTGCGGAAAAATGTCTGTCGTGGTGGGATTCGAGGAAAGATATAAGTTTTTTGCGCTGCTCTGTCATATACTGTGCCATGTATTTCCTCCAAAAGGTCAATTTGCGATTTATTCGCAAATTATAATACTACAAAAAGGCTTTTTCGTCAAGAGAAAAAGTGTTACTTTATTATGATATTTGAGGAAGTAAACTTGAAACGGCGAGGCTTTTTTGATATAATCGAAGTATCATAAAACAGAGGTAAAAGCCATGGCTGATAAAAAAACCAAGTATTACGCCGTAAGAAAAGGCAGAAGCGCGGGAATATACCTGACCTGGGACGAATGTGCAAAGCAGGTCATAGGTTGCGCAGGCGCCGTATACAAGTCCTTCCCCACCATTGAGGAGGCGGAGGCCTTTATGGCAATTGATATAGGCGAAGAAGTAGCGCCAAAAGAGAAAAAAGCCAGAGCTCCCAAGAAAAAAGCGGAGCCCACCGAAGCCACTGACGGCACGGATAAGCTTATCTCTTATCTTGAAAAAGCTAAAGAAGAATATCCCCAAGGGACGCTCCCCTCGGAGGAGGCCATAGCCTTTGTGGACGGAAGCTACAACCAGGAAACAGCCGTCTACTCCTTCGGCTGCGTTTTCATCTCCCAAAAGGGAGTGGAAACCTTCTCCGGCAGTGGTAGCAAGGAGGAATTCCGAACTGCAAGAAACGTGGCGGGCGAGCTTATGGGTACCCTTTTTGCGGCAAACACCGCCCTTGAAAGGGGAATAAAAAAGCTTTCCGTATATCACGACTATACCGGCATATCAATGTGGTATCAGGGCTTATGGAAGGCCGAAAGCCCCGTAGCCGTGGATTATCTGACAAAAATGAAAGCGTTACCTGCCACCCTTGAAATTAAATTTGTCAAGGTTGCGGGACATACGGGTGTTTACCTCAACGAAGCCGCCGACCTTATCGCAAAGGCCGCCGCAGGCATAGAATAGATACTACGCGCGGATTTTTAACATTGACGGTTTATTGTTGTTCCCATTACAATCAAGATATAAGAATCATACCGAAAGGCGATGATACGGTGAAAAAGTTTAAATTTGCGTACCCTATATATCTTTTACTTCTTATGGCCGCGGCCAACGGATACCCACTTATCAGCCGTATACCATCCCTTATCCCCCTATTTATCGTTATAATCCTACTCATAAACATATTTGCGGGAGCAGTCTGTCCCAAAGCATCACGGTTAAAGACCCGTATACTTCATCACGGAAACGTTCTTTTACGTTTGTTTGTCCATTCTCTTGTCCCATCCATTTTATTACACTTGGCTTATCTTATTATTATACCCTATGAAGAATGGCTCACCGTTCTGTGGAGCGCCCTGTTTTGCATCGCAGTTGAAGCAATTATCTTCTGGAACGGTATCATTTGTGTATATCTTACCTCTTTCCAGCTGGGTATAAAACAAAGAGTTATAGGTATTATCTGCGGAATGATTCCCATAGCGAACCTTATAGCGTTGGCAGGGATTATAAAAACCACAAAAAAAGAAGCCCTTTTGGAAAACGAAAAAGACCTACTCAATGCCTCCCGAAGGAAGGAGCAGATATGCGCCACCAAATATCCCATATTAATGGTTCACGGCGTATTTTTCCGAGATTTCAGATATTTTAATTATTGGGGCCGAATCCCCTACGAGCTGACGGTAAACGGAGCTTCCGTATACTACGGCAACCACGAATCCGCATCCTCGGTAGCCGATAGTGCGGCAGAACTCTCAAACCGTATCAAGGAGATAGTTGAACAAACGGGATGCGAAAAGGTCAATATAATCGCCCACTCAAAAGGCGGACTTGACTGTCGCTACGCCATAGAGCGTTTGGGCATGGCACCCTACATAGCATCTCTTACAACAATAAACACGCCCCACCGCGGTTGTCTGTTTGCAGACTATCTTTTAAACAAGATCCCTCAAAACACAAAAAATACCGTAGCAAACACCTATAACAAAGCGTTGCGTAAGCTGGGAGATAAAAATCCCGATTTCCTCGCCGCAGTAACCGACCTAACAGCGGAAAGCTGCCAAAAACGCTCCCACTATGCCACATCTGTAAATAACATATTTTGTCAGAGTGTTGGGTCTGTACTCCGTACCGCCGGCTCGGGGAAATTCCCCCTGAACTTCTCCTATTATCTTGTAAAGTACTTTGACGGAGAAAATGACGGTCTGGTTAGTGAACAATCTTTCTCTTGGGGAGAAAAATACACCCTCCTGAAAGGCACGGGCAAAAGAGGCATTTCCCACGGAGATATGATAGATTTGAACAGAGAAAACATTGAGGGATTTGACGTACGCGAATTTTACGTAAACCTTGTTGTAGACCTCAAAAAACGGGGATTATAACAAAAAGGAGACTCGCAAATGCTTATTCCCAAATGTATATTAAAGTTATTCAAACAAAAGCCTCAATATCCCGACTGGGCAGAGTCGTTTAGTAAGATTGATATTTTCGGTGGGAAGTTTACGTTTATCGAGAATAACGGGCAAGATATGTTTGAAATAATCTGGCCGGACGGAATGATAATGGATGTTGGCTACATAGAGGAAGATAAAACGTATTATATCACTACCGTAACAGAAGATTCATCTTGGGCATGGAACAATCCATTATCTGAAGCAGCAATAACAAATCGCAGAGAGCTTATTCCTACGTTACAAAAGGAAATCAAAAAATGTCGCTCAAATACTAATTAAGTGTATTAGGATTGAATTATGAAAAAGTACAATTTTCTTTCTTCATTTTTAGTGGCACTGATTTTAATATTTTCCTTCCCCGTTGTGATTTCGGCCTCGTCTTGGACATGGATGAGCGACGTGCGGCCTTACCACATCTTACCATTAACAATTATTGTTGCAAATGCGGTAGAAAGCCTCAGCCTTATCTTTATTGCAAAAGTTTCCCGCAAAGCAAAGGCAATATTCTTCACAACACTTTTCAATATGATTTCTTTCGCAACTCCTTATGTTGCTATGCTTCTTTTCGCTGACGATGGGTTGGCAGGTCTCGAAACAAACAACCCCTATGGCTTACTCAGAATCGCATATGTGGGAGCAATATTGTTTTTTGAATGGATAGCACTTTTCATAGCCCTCGGCGACTATGTAGTAAGCGAAAAGAGATTGCTATTAACGATTTTCGGCTCAAATGCCATAACTACTGTGTTGGTTATAATAATTGAAAACATACTTGCACCCGGCCGTTTTATTTAATCCCCGTCCTTTAACCCAATCGGCAAAAGGGTTGTGACTATTGCCAGGTAAATACTGTATTATGCTAAAATAATAATTTAGGAGAAAAACATGCTTAACAAAATTATTGAAAACAGAAGGATAATAACAATCATTTGTTTATCACTCTATGCCATAACATTCATACTCTCTTTAATTTTCTGGAATAATCCCGAAAAGATATCTATTCACATAGTCGGAATTATTGTTCCTGCTATAATATACGGTTTTGTAAAAATAATGTTTAAAATAGTGCGATCCGTTGCAAAGCCTGAAATGCTGACACCTATCATCTGGTTATTGTTAATAGGAGGCACAGCCGGCACCGTAATGATGATACTCCATTTTATAACAGCCTTCCCTAATGGGTTTTCCCCCTCTCTTGGAGCTGCTGCAGCAGAACTGATTGCCATTCTCGCAGAGGCTGAAAAAAACATGAAATCTAAAGAAGACGGTAATGTATAGCCTTATGAAACTCGGAATATTTACCGACTCCCATTATTCCTCACAGGAAGTCACCTGCGGGAATAGATTTAACAGTAAATCCTTAGATAAAATAAAAGAAGCCTATGCCTTTTTTGAAAAAGAAGACTGTGAGATGGTGATTTGTCTTGGCGACCTTATTGACAAAGAGGACAGCCACGACAAGGAGGTTGAAAATCTCAAAAAGGTTTCAGCCATAATAACAACATCTCCCCTTCCCACAAGGGTTGTTATGGGTAACCACGACGGATTTGCCTTTGAAAAGGACGAGTTCTACGGAATTTTAGGCATAGAGGAGCCAAAAGATATTTATGTGGAAGGCAAAAACCTCCTGTTCCTTGACGGATGCTATTTTAAAAGCGGCCAACACTACGCCCCCGGAGATAAAAACTGGAAGGATACCTTTCTTCCCCACCAAGAGGCACTTAAAGAAAAGCTTTCGGGATTAAAGGATGATACATATATTTTTATTCACCAAAATATCGACCCCGCAATCCGAAGTGATCACCGACTCTTTAACGCCGACAAAGTCTTTGAAATAATTCAAGGCAGTAAAACCGTGAAAGCCGTTTTTCAGGGGCACTACCACAAAGGCACGACCTCTCAATACGACGGTATAAAATATATTACCCCCAAAGCCATGTGCGAAAACGAAAAGGCTTATCTTTGTTTTGATTTATAAAAGAATCCTGCCCGTGTGGGCAGGATTCTTTCTATCTGAAAATATTAAGATACGAAGGGCTTATCTACGTTTATTACGGCAAAGAGGTTGGAGTCGTAAATATTTATATTCTTTTTTATTATCTCCTTTATTTCGTTGTCGGAAAGCTTGCCGTCATAGGGCAGGACAACGTCAAAGATAAGATTAGTATGGGTATCACCTCTGACCATACGGAAATCGTGAACGGTAATACGGTCGTCAATGGCCCTAACGAAATCGTTAACCATCTTCTTCAGCTTATCTATTTCGGGGTCGTCGGTAATTACGGGGTCCATATGTATGGTAGCTACGCAGGAAAGCTTTTCGGAAAGCTCTTTTTCAATATTGTCAATGGTATCGTGAACACTTAAAAGGTCGGACTTAGCCGATACCTCTGCGTGAAGAGATACCATCTGTCTGCCGGGACCGTAATCATGAACTATAAGGTCGTGAATACCTATTATGTCTGAATGGGAAAGAACAATATCCTCTATCTGCTTAACAATTTCCTCGTCGGGGGCTTTACCCAACAGTGGATCAATGGTCTCCTTTGCGGCACGGAAGCCCGAGAAGAGTATAAAGAGGGATACGGCGGCGCCGCAATATGCGTCGATATTAATATCAAAGATAAGATATACTATAAGTGAAAGAAGTACGGCCGCGGTGGCTATTACGTCGGAAAAGCTGTCAGCCGAAGTGGCCTTCATAGAGGAAGAATCAAACTTTTTACCGTAGCGTCCGTTATAAATGCCCATATAGAGCTTTACGAGAATTGACGCTATCAATATACAAAGAGAAATGGGGCTGAACTCAAGCGCTTCGGGAGTTATTATTTTGCCAACGGAGGTCTTTAAAAGCTCAAAGCCCATAAGCATAATAACCAAAGACACCAAGAGCCCCGAAAGATACTCTATTCGGCCGTGACCAAAGGGATGGTCAACGTCGGGCTTCTGCCCCGAAAGGCGGAAGCCGAAGAGGGTTATAACCGAAGACCCCGCGTCGGAAAGGTTATTGACAGCGTCGGCAACTATCGATACAGAGGAGCTGATAAGACCCGCCAACAACTTTCCTGCAAAAAGCAGCAAATTCAGGCCTATCCCCACAATACTGCAAAGCATACCGTAGGCTCTGCGAAGGGAGGCATTGTCCATACCTTCGGATTTTATAAAGATTTTTGAAAGAAGCTTTATCATAAATAACCCATTCCTCATTAAACTTTTGCTGAACTACAGTATAACACACCGAAAAAACAAAGTCAATACTTTAGCAATGGCTAACCCTACAATATATTCGGGTTTCTGCCTTTTAGACCTTGAAAGAAGGGGGAATTTGTGATATAATACCTATACTTTAAAGCATTTGGAGAGAAAAAAATGAACATAACCGCCACCACCGTAAACAATCTTTCAGATGCAAGAGGGCTTTATCTCTCTGCATTCCCCAAATATGAGCGACTGCCCTGGTGGGTGTTACGTTTTCTTACCCTGAACAAGAACGCAAACATTACCTGCTACTACGCCGACGGAGAATTTTGCGGCTTTACATATGACGTTACCACCCACAACATTCTTTATCTGATGTTCTTTGCTGTAAAGGAGGAGCTTCGTGGCAAGGGGTACGGCTCGGCGATACTTGAATACCTGAAGAAAAACAACCCCGACAGAGCAATTACCCTCAACGTTGAAATAATAGACCCCTCCGCCGAAAATGCCGAGGAAAGGGTCAGACGAGTGGAATTTTACAAGAAGAACGGATTTTTCGACACCAACCATAACATTGACGAGGTAGGAGGCACATTCCGAGTATTATCCACAAAGGCAGAGCTTGACAAAGAAGCCTATCTGAAGGCGTTCACGGGAATAACTCTGGGACTGTGGAGGCCGAAAATAACTAAACTTGATAATAACTAAAAAACTCCCGCCGTGGCGGGAGTTTTTCTCTAATCTGCAATAGCAAGATATGGCTTAAGATTTTCAAAAAAAATAAAGAGGGGTGCTTTTTGCACCCCTCTGAATATTTGCTATTAGTCAGCGATAGCGATATAGGGCTTCATGTTCTCAATAAGGGTGGGAACGTCTACGGTGCTGCCGCATTCAAATGCCAGGTATCTGTCGTAGCCTGCGTTCTTTATAGCCTTGAAAACGTTGAAGTAGTTGATTTCGCCGGTACCGGGCTCGTTTCTGAGGGGGTTGTCAGCGATATGGAAGTGACCGATAAGGTCTATATTTTCGGTAATGTTGCGGATAACGTTACCCTCGGTGATCTGCTGATGATAGATGTCGAAGAGAACCTTTACGTAGGGGTTGTTAACTTCCTTAACCATGTCAAAGGCTTCCTTGGAGGTGGTGAGGAAGTGACCTGCGTGGTCAACAAGGATGTTGAGGGGTTCGAGAACGATGGTAACGCCAGCATCTTCAGCAATAGGAGCGAGGCTGTTAAGAACCTGAACCACCTGCTTGTGCATAAAGTCTCTGGAAACGTCTCTGCGTTCGTTACCGGTGGTAACAACGATGTTGGGAACGTTGAGGAACTTTGCAGTTTCAACGGTTTCCTTGAAAGCTTCAACCATAGCAGCTTCGGTGTCGGGGTAGCCGAGACCGTGAGTCCATGCTATCTTTGCCATATTGTCGGGATTCTTGGACTGAACGAGAAGACAGGTGGAAACGATACCGTTATCGTCAAGAATCTTCTTGTACTCGTTAAGGTCGTAACCGTACCATTCAAGAAGCTCTGCTGCCTTGAATCCGTACTTTGCGGCGTCAATAAAGGATTTGGGATCGTGGTCTATAAACCAGTTAGAGTTAGCGGAAAAAATCATAGCTGTATCTCCTTTTCACTGCCGTAGCGGCAATATGTTTTGATTTGTAGGGAACTGTCCCGATATGTCTTTACCGCATAATACCATAAAAGAAAAGCATTTTAAAGACACATAAATGAACAAAATGCAAATTTTCGCAAAAGCGGCAAAATTTAAAGCCTTCTGCGGTTGACTTTGGTGGGAGGGAGTGATATAATTAGAAAAAATCAACCTCGGAGGTATATCCTTATGCATTATACTATGAACATAGCAGGACTTGACAGAAACCTGCCCCTCTGCAAGGTCACCGATGACCTTTACATCGGAGCCTTCGTTATTTTCGGTGATGCAGAGCTTACCGTAGCCTGCGCAAGAGAGCTTCTTAAAAAAGCCCCCGAATACGACTATCTTATGACTGCAGAGGCCAAGGGTATACCCCTTATTCACGAAATGGCCCGTCAGCACGGCGACGAGTTCTACTGCGTTGCAAGAAAGGCCCCCAAGCTTTATATGCAGGAGGTTTTCAAGGCTGACGTTCAGTCAATTACCACCGCCGCAAAGCAGACCCTTTATCTCTCAAAAGAGGATGCCGACAGAATGAGAGGCAAGAGAGTCCTTATTATCGACGACGTTATCTCCACAGGCGAGAGCCTTAACGCCCTTGAAAAGCTGGCAGATATTATGGGCGCTAACGTTGTGGGCAAGATGGCTATTCTGGCCGAAGGCGACGCACAGGGCAGAGAAGACCT
>JAZRLW010000101.1:0-3340 GCA_045647025.1 Eubacteriales bacterium | reverse complement strand
CGTCCACGTCAAAGTGGTCGTAATGGGAGTGGGTGGTGATTATATAGTCAAACTCAATATCGGTGGTGGATATGAGCTTGGGCATAAGTCTTTTAAATCCGTGGTATCTTTCGCAGCAGTCGGAAAGATAGAGGTCAATTCCTGCAAGCTCACCCTTGGGGGTCTTGATGATAAGGCCTGCCTGACCCATAAATATAACGCCCATCTGACCCTGAGGCACCTGCATAGAAAGAATGTTAATTGCAGTATTATTCATTGTTTAAGGAATACTCCTTTCATCAGTTCTTTACGCATATAGATTATTATTCTGCACTTGGGACGTTTGAACGGAGTTCAAACTCCCTAAGAAAATAACGCGCGGCGTTATTTTCTTAGAAGTCACGGGCATAGCCACAGGTCCAGCCACCGTCAACGGTCATTACACTGCCGGTAACGTACTCAGCCTCGTCGGATGCAAGGAAGAGTGCCATATAAGCAACGTCCTCAGGCTTGCCGGGTCTGTGCTGGGGAATATGGGAGAGCATAGCCTCTGCCTTTTCCTTGTCAGCGTAGAAGAGAGCCTTTGTGCCCTCAAACATTATCGAGCCGGGGCAGATAACGTTTACGCGGATGTTTTCGGGAGCCAGCTCAAGAGCCATAGCCTTGCTGAAGTTGATAACGCCTGCCTTTGCGGCGGTGAATGCACACTGGTTACGGAAGGGTACCTGACCAACAACGCTGGAGATGTTGATAATGGAGCCGCCGCCTCTCTTGAGTATGTAGGGGGTGGTTGCCTGGGTTACCTTGAACACGCCGTCAAGGTCGATGCTGAGAATCCATTCCCACTTTTCACGGCTGAACTCGTGTACGGGACGTCTGTCGTTGGGGCCAACGTTAACGCCTGCGTTGTTAATAAGAATATCAATACCGCCAAGCTTTTGGGCAATCTCTGCCACGTCAGCCTTGAGCTTTTCTTCATTGGTAACGTCAAAGGCAAAAGCCTCTGCCTTGCCGCCCTGAGCCTTTATTCTGTCAGCGGTAGCCTTTGCGGTGTCAAGATTAAGGTCGCATACGGCAACGTAAGCACCGTTCTGGGCAAATACCTCTGCCATTACGGAGCCGATTGCTCCGCCTGCACCGGTAATAAGAACCGATTTGCCGCTGAGATCAACTTTCATCATAGTTAAAAACCTCCGATATGCCACAATATGGCATTCTAAATAATTTCACCTTACATTATAATACAAATAATATATAAAGTCAAGTAAATACATAGAAACATCATAGATTAGAAACAAAAAAGTGAAGGCCTTCGGCAAGTGATCGTTGAACACTATTGAATAAAAAAAGGTTCCCGCACGGGGAACCCATTTTTTTTTATTCAATTCCAATTACTTTGTAATCCTGATCCTCAACCGTCTTCTTGAGCAGGTCGTCGCTTATTTCGGCTTTCAGTGTGAGGGTCGCAGTGCCCGTAACGTGGCTTACTTCAGCCATTTCTACGGCATCAAGGGCTTCCAGCACCTTCTTAACTCTGGCCTCACAGTGGCCGCACATCATACCTTCTATCTTCATTACCTTGGTCATGCTTTTTATCTCCTTTTGTTTGTGTGTTCTTCTTTTCTTTTTGTCTTTTCTTGAGTCAAAGGGGTCAAATAGATTGAGCCTTAAGGCGTTTGACACCACGCAAAAGCTTGACAGACTCATGGCCGCCGCCCCGAACATGGGGTTAAGCTCCCAGCCCAGTATGGGGATAAAGAGCCCCGCCGCCAGGGGTATGCCTATAACGTTGTATATAAATGCCCAAAACAGATTTTCCTTGATTATCCGCAGGGTGGCTCGACTGAGTCTTAAGGCCGCGGGAAGGTGGTCAAGTCGGCTCTTCATCAGCACCCCATCTGCCGCGTCTATGGCCACGTCGGTGCCCGCCCCAATGGCTATACCCACGTCCGCGGCGGTGAGTGCGGGAGCGTCGTTTATGCCGTCGCCCACCATTGCAACCTTGCCCTCTTTTTTGAGGTTGAGAACTGCCTTTGCCTTGTCCTCGGGCATAAGGTCGGCCACCACCCGGTCTACACCCGCCTTTTTGCCAACGGCGGCGGCGGTGCGGGAATTGTCACCCGTGAGCATAACCACCTTTACGCCCATATTTTTAAGCTCTTCTATACTCTTTTTGCTCTCTTCTTTAAGGACGTCGGCAACGCCGATTACTCCCAAAAATCCGCCGTCAAGGGCGAAAAACAGGGGAGTCTTGCCCTCTTCCGAAAGAGTCTTTGCCCTTTCCTCCGCAAAAGAGGGGAGAGCCGTTATTGTCTTTATATATCCTTCTTTTCCGCCCACCAAGGCCTTGTCTTCCATAAGGGCTGAAAGTCCGTTGCCCGCAAGGGCCTTAAAGTCGGTTACCTCTTTGGGTGAGTAGCCCCTTTCCTCGGCCGCCTTTACCACCGCCCTTGCCAGAGGATGCTCGCTCTTTGCTTCAAGGGAATAGGCCAGAGTGAGCAGCTCTTCTTGGCTCACTCCCTCTGCGGGGATAATATCCGTAAGGGTTGGGTTGCCCTGAGTGACTGTGCCCGTCTTGTCAAGGGCGATAAGGTCTATCCTGCCCATTTCTTCAAGGGCCTGTGCGGTCTTAAAGAGAAGACCGTACTTTGCCCCTCTGCCGCTTCCCACAGTTATGGCAACTGGAGTTGCAAGTCCCAGAGCGCAGGGACAGCTGATTACCAGCACCGAAATGCCCCTTGCCAGAGCGTATCCCAAGGTCTGCCCGCCTATGAACCAAGCGACTACGGTGATAAGGGCTATGCCCATAACCACGGGTACGAATACCCCCGATACCTTATCGGCTATCTTTGCAATGGGGGCCTTGGTGGCCGCCGCATCTGTTACCGTCTTTATGATTCTTGCCAGCGCCGTGTCCTCTCCAACACCTGTGGCCTGACACTTTACAAAGCCCCATTTATTTACCGTGGCGGCGGAAACCCCGTCACCCTCGGCCTTGTCCACGGGAACGCTTTCACCCGTCAGCGCCGCCTCGTCCACAGCGCAGGAGCCTTCAATTATTATTCCGTCAACGGGGAAGGATTCGCCGGGGCGAACCAGAAATATATCACCATTTACCACCTCTTCCGCAGGCAGGGTGATCTCCTTGCCCTCGCGGATAAGGGTTGCGGTTTTGGGGGATAGATCCATAAGACTTTTTATGGCGTCGGTGGTCTTTCCCTTTGACCTTGCTTCAAGGGTCTTGCCCACGGTGATAAGGGCTAAAATCATAGCCGCCGACTCAAAATAAAGACCGTGGAGATAGGTGTGAGCCGTTGCCGTATCACCTCTTGATACAGCCACGCCCATAAGGAAAAGTGCG
>JAZRLW010000100.1:0-6061 GCA_045647025.1 Eubacteriales bacterium | reverse complement strand
GAGGATGAAGCAAGACTTCTCCCCCCTCTGACCCTTGCCTATATGGGCGACTGCGTATATGATATGCTGGTCAGAGAATCCCTCGTAAAAACGGCTCGCCATCCCAATGGCTGGCTTCATCACGAGGCTAAAAAATACGTTTCCGCCCACGGACAGTCAAGATACGCCGAGGCAATTCTCCCCCTCCTTACCCCCGACGAAGAATCGGTATACAGAAGGGGCAGGAACTCACACGCATCCCCCTCACGCCACCTTGACCCTGCCGAATATCACAAGGCTACGGGATTGGAAGCTCTTATCGGATACCTCTACCTTATAGGAAATACTGAACGCATATACCAACTTTTCAGCATAGTGGAGGATGAAATAAATGAAAGCAAAGAATTGGCTCACTGATATTCTATGTATCGTTGTGGGTGGTATCATTTGGGGTGTGGGAATAAACGTGTTCCACGTTCCAAACGACATAGCTCCCGGAGGATATTCGGGTCTTGCAACGGTACTTCATTCGTTGTTTAACCTTCCCGTAGGTGCCATGATCGCAATAATGAATATCCCAACCTTCATTATTTCAATAAAGAAATACGGCAAGGATTTCATTATAAAAACACTGCTGTCAATAATTTTCACCTCAGCCATAATAGATATCACGGCGTTGTTTCTTCCCACCTTTACCGAAGATATGCTCTTGGCCTCCATTGCGGGCGCGGCTATTTCGGGCGTAGGCCTGGGACTTATCTATCAAAGAGACATCACCACCGGCGGCACCAGCCTTCTGGGCAAGCTTATCCACGACAAGTTCCCCGCCGTATCATTTGCCCAGATGATACTTATTCTTGACGCCATAGTGGTAATAATCGCCGCCATCGCCTACAGAGATTGGAAAAACGCTCTTTACGCCGCCGTAGCAATAGTGGTTACCGAAATAATCCTTGACTTTATGATTGCCGGTATCCACACTGGCAAGCTTGTATACATTATCTCAAAAGAAAACGAAGCCATATCCCAAAAGATAATGACCGAAATGGACAGAGGCATGACCGCCCTGAAGGGTAAGGGATGCTACACCAAGACAGACAAGGAAGTTCTTATGGTAGTTGTAAGAAAGCTGGAGCTTCCCCATGTAAAAAGGATAATCAGAGAAATCGACAAGGACGCCTTCGTGATAATCGGCGACGTATCCGAAATACACGGCGAGGGCTTTACGGATAAGGTTCCTCACAACTGAAAATTCGCATAAGATAACAAATATCCACCCGCCATTAGCGGGTGGATATTTGTTATATAGTTTAGAGTCGGATTATTCGTCGTCGGGCATGGCTTCCTGCTGCTTCTGAACCTCGGGGTCGTAGGAGAGCATGGGAGCAACGTCCTTATTCTTAAGCTTTCTGTCGACGTAGTTCTTGGTAATCTTTCTTACAAGACCTGCCATGGCAACAACACCGATAAGGTTGGGGATCATCATAAGGCCGTTGAAGGTGTCGGAAATATCCCAAGCAAGGGAAGAAGTAAGAACAGCACCGAAGATAACGGTGATAACGTGGATTATCTTGAAGATAATAGTGGTCTTGGTACCGAAGAGATATTCCCAAGCCTTTGCGCCGTAGTGGGACCAACCAAGAACGGTAGTGAAAGCAAAGAGGAACATTGCAATAGCAATAAATCTGGCACCGATATTACCCCAGGGGAATACGGTATTGAATGCACTTGCAACGAGGGTTGCATCGTTAAGACCTTCAGCCATAAGGCCGGTTTCAAGATTGTAAACGCCGGAGGTAAGTACAACAAGCGCGGTCATGGTGCAAACTATCATGGTGTCTGCAAACACCTCGAAGATACCCCACATACCCTGAGCTACAGGCTCTTTAACGGTGGAGTTGGAGTGAACCATAACGGAAGAACCGAGACCTGCTTCGTTGGAGAACACGCCTCTCTTGAAGCCCTGAGTCATAACCTTGCTGATAACGGTACCGATACCGCCACCAACAACTGCCATGGGCTTGAATGCGGTAACGAAGATGGCCTTGAATGCGGGAAGGATCTGGGTGTAGTTAACACCGATAACTACCAAGCTGCCGAGAACGAAGATAACTACCATAATAGGAACGACCTTTTCGGCAACGTTAGCAATTCTCTTAAGACCGCCTATGGTGATAAGAGCAGTAAGGATCATAATGATAGCACCGAGAACCAGGCTATAAAGGTTTATACCGCCGGCAACTTCAACAGAAGAAAGGGCGCTTATATCAAATGCAGAAGCAACGTTTGCAACGATTTTGTTGACCTGACCCATACTTCCGATACCGAAGGAAGCGAGAATAGCAAATATAGCGAAGAGGACAGCAAGGATCTTGGAAATGGTCTTGCAGCCCTTCTTTGAGCCCAGACCGTCGGTGAGGTAGTACATAGCACCACCGGACCATTCGCCGTTCTTGTTACGGCGACGGTAGTAGATACCGAGAACGTTTTCAGAATAGTTTGTCATCATACCGAAGAATGCGGCAAGCCACATCCAGAACACCGCACCGGGGCCACCGATAACGATAGCTGCGGCAACACCCGCGATATTACCCGTACCAATGGTTGCGGCAAGGGCAGTACAAAGGGCCTGGAAGGGAGAAATGGATTTCTTATCCTTGCTGTGACCAATAACGTTTTTCTTAAAAAGGCTACCGAGAGTATGCTTCATCCAGTGACGGATATTAGTCACCTGGAAACAACAGGTAATAAGTGTCATTACAATACCGACACCTACGAGTAGCCATACACCCGTCTTTGTCCAGACAAAGGTATTAATGGCGTCGTTAACTTGTGCAAGTTTGTCCATAAACTGCATTTGGGATTTCCTCCTGAATAAAAAAAATTAAAAAAATAAAACCGCTGATAAACCTCAGCGGCTCGGAAATATGACTTACAGACAAACATATATTTTTATTTTGCCTGCTCTGTCCTTTTGCCTGAGAGATTCGGTCATTGACCTTGCACCTTCGGCACCCACTTAAGGGATTCTCCAGAGCCCCTCCACCTTCAGTTTTAGTTAAAATCCTAAAGGCTTCAACGGTTTACTGTAGCATTATACCACACGATTGTTAAATTACAACGCATAAATATACACAAAACTGCAAATTTTTCTTGTTTAATGTGTTAAAGCACAAAATAACCCCGCCAAAAGGCGGGGTTATTTGAATATTTATTCTTCGGTTTCTACAGAAGCTTCTTCGTTCTTCTTGGGGATGAATTCCTTTATCTTCTCGATAAGACCGGGAACGCTGTCGATAATCTTATCGAATGCGGAGTAGGAAGGCTGGTCGATGGGAAGAAGGGATACGCCGTTTTTGGGAGAAACAACCAAGAAGGCGATAGGGTTGATGGTAATGCCTGCACCGCTGCCGCCGCCGAAGCAGAGGTTGCCGTCAGGCTTGTTGGGGGACTGATGAGCCTTGGTAGCAAAATCAGAGCCGCCGGAAGCAAAGCCAAAGCCAACCTTGGAAACGGGAACGATAACGGTACCGTCAGCGCAGTTTATGGGCTCGCCGATAATGGTATTAACGTCTACCATATCCTTAATATTGGTCATAGCGGTTTCCATTACGCCCTGAAGGGGATGATTCTTTTCAGACATTTTCAGTTACTCCTTTATTATGATATTTTTTTCTTCATTATTTTTAAGACTACTTTAATAGCCCAGGAAAACAGATGTATAATACGCAAGCTGACGTCCACGTCGGCCAGAACCTCGGTTTCCTCCTTGAGAAAATCGGGAGAAATATTGACCCGTCCGTCCTTTATTTTACCCGTGGCGTCCAATCTCCCAAGCAGAGGGAAGACTGCAGCGGTGAGCTGGCCGTACCTTTGTGCGGTAAGATCTGCAGAGGGAGTACCAACAGAAATACGTAGATGAAGCTTTTCAAACGTCACCCTGCGGATAAACCCTTTGTGGAGCATCTCAATGAAATCTATATAGTCGGGAAGAGTCAGAGCCTTAACCCTTTCCTTTGCGGTAGCAAAAACTCCGCTTTTTTTCTTTGAAGAGGATTCTTCTTTTTCAGGGCTCTCCTGTTTCTTCTTTTTCTCGCGGGGAGGAAGAGGATAGAGCCTTTTTTCAAAGAAAAGATGTTTTACCCAGAGCTCCTTTTCTTGAGGAGCTATTTTTACTTTTATCCTTGTTTTGGCGCTGCATAAAAGCAATAAGGAAAGTATGAGAATCAGGGGAACGGCAAGGATACAAAGCAAAATTATACCTATGATTCCCAATATTTTCATTCCGCGATTTCCTCCGCAGGCTCCCCTTCTTGAGCAGCAGATACCGTTTGCTCATTGGGATCAAAGAGCCTTTCTACACCGGGGTCGAACTCCTCGGGTACGGGAAGGCTGTCAAGAGAATCGAGATTAAAGACGGTAAGGAATTTCTCGGTGGTAACGTAACCCATGGGGCGACCGGGGAGGTCTATTCTGCCGCTTTCACGTAAAAGGCCCTTTTCAACCAAGGATTCAACCACCTCGGAAGAAGCGATACCTCTTATCTGAGAAATATAAGTCTTTGTTACGGGCTGGTTGTAAGCGGCTATTGCCAATACCTCGTAGGCAGCGTTTGAAAGGATGCCAAATCTTCTTGTCTGAAGGAAGTATGCAACCGCCTCTCCCAGCATGGGCTTGGTGGTTATGGTAAGGTTGCCTTCCTTATTAATAAGACAAAGGCCGCTGTTTTCTCTTTCGTATCTTGAAGAGAGGGTCTCAACGCTGGCAAGAACCTCTTCCTCTGAGCACTCCATAAACTCGGCAAGCTTTGCCACCGTAACGTAAGAAGGAGATGCGAACAGACAAGCTTCAAGAAGAGCCGTTCTGTTGTAGTTTGTTATATCCATTTTTAATCCTTCTTTCCTACGAATACTATTTCAGGGTCTTCTCCGGTAACCGAATCCCCCTGTATATCTACTCGCCCGTGTCTGATAAGCTCAAGAAGGGCAAGGAACGTGGCAACGATACCGGAACGGCCGTCATCGGCGTTAAAAAGGGAACGAAGTCGGGCCGTACCCCTTCTCATGAGTCTCTTCATTATAAATATAACCTTTGAGGGAACGGAAACGAACTTTGTGCCAACCAGTTTCTTAAAGGCGGATACGGGCACGGGCTTTTTACGGTCGTTTCTTTCTATAATGCGAAGATAAGCCTCGTTAAGCCTGTCCACGGAAGAAGAGTACTCGGGGGAAAGAACAGGCAATCCCTCGGGCTCGCTTTGTCTTGTAAATAAAAGATGCCCGATATAGCCCTCTTTCATCTTTGCGGCCAGCTTTTTGTATTTGGCATACTCGATAAGCATAGCCTCCAGAGCTTCCTTGGGGTCCTCTTCGGGCTCGTCGGAGGGAAGAAGTGAGCAGGATTTGATATAGAGCAGATGGCTGGCCATTTCAAGGAAGTTTGCCGTCAGCTCGGTATTCTGCTCCTGCGCCGCCTCAATATAGGCTATGTACTGCTGGGTGAGCAGGGATATTTCAATATCGTAAATATCAAGTTTGTGCTTTTCTATAAGGGAGAGGAGGAGGTCAAGAGGCCCCTCAAAAGTCTCAAGCTTATAGGTGGGTTTTGCTGTTATCATTTTGCCTCACATAAACAGATAGAAAATAATGCTAAGAGCTCCTCCGGAAAAGATACTAAACAGCCACATGATTATGGGACTGATAAAGTCAAAATACTCAAGAGCAAGAATCAAACCTATAAATATAAATGTAGAATAACGTTCAATGGAATAATATTTAAATCGCCATTTCATGGGCAGAAGTTCTCCCACTATCTTTGACCCGTCAAGGGGAGGCAGGGGGATGAGATTAAATACGCCAAGACCAATGGAAACACTGGCAACAATTGAGAGAAGAAGAGTAAGATTCTCCCCCACGTTTCCCATGGTCGAACCCCAAAGGACAACTATCAGATAATAGAAGAATATAGAGATAAAACCTATAATAAAGTTCATCAAGGGGCCTGCGGCCGAGGTGAGGATAATACCTAAACGAACCTTTTGCATATAAATCTCCCTTTCTAAAGTTAGAAAAATTAAATTTGT
>JAZRLW010000099.1:0-10557 GCA_045647025.1 Eubacteriales bacterium | reverse complement strand
TATCCCGCAAACTACGGCTTTATTCCCCGTACCTACGGTGACGACGGCGACCCCCTTGACGTGTTGCTCCTTTGTACCGAGCCCCTTGAGCCCATGTCTATGGTAAGAGCCTTCCCCATAGGGGTTATTTCAATGATTGATAACGGAAGACGCGATGAAAAGATAATCGCCATTCCCTTCAAAGACCCCACATACAACCATTACACCGATATCGACCAGCTTCCCGCTCACATATTCGACGAGATGAAGCACTTCTTCTCCGTTTATAAAAACCTTGAGAATAAGACCACCGCTGTTGATGAAGTGAGAGCAAGGGCGGATGCTGTAAAGATAATCGAGGAAGCAATAGATAATTATATAGAAAACTTCTGCAAATAACAGGTGATAAAATGAGCATACGCATTGGTATTTACGGTTACGGAAATCTTGGTAGGGGCGTTGAAAGCGCCATAGCCCAGAATAAGGATATGGAGCTTGTGGCTGTATTCACACGCAGAGACCCTGCTACTCTTAAGCTTCACACCGAGGGTGTTGAGGCTGTAAGTGCTGACAAGGTAAAAGATTTTATAGATAAAATAGACGTTATGATACTTTGCGGCGGAAGCGCCACCGATCTTCCCACCCAGACCCCTGATCTTGCAAAGTACTTCAACGTGGTTGATAGCTTTGATACCCACGCAAAGATCCCCCAGCACTTTGCCGCAGTTGATGAGGTGGCAAAGGCTTCGGGTAAGGTTGGTATGATATCCGTGGGCTGGGACCCCGGTATGTTCTCCCTTAACAGACTTTACGCAAGCTCCATACTCGTTGACGGCAAGGATTATACCTTCTGGGGTAAGGGGGTAAGTCAGGGCCACTCCGACGCTATACGTAGGGTAGAAGGGGTAAAAGACGGCAAGCAGTATACAGTGCCCGTAGAAGCCGCCCTTGAATCAGTACGTAAGGGTGAAAACCCCGAGCTTACCACCCGTCAGAAGCATCTTCGCGAGTGCTTTGTTGTAGCCGAAGAAGGGGCTGATAAGGCAAGGATAGAGGCCGAGATAAAGTCTATGCCCAACTATTTTGCCGACTACGACACTACTGTTCATTTTATTTGTCAGGAAGAGCTTGACCGTGACCATAGCGGAATCCCCCACGGCGGATTTGTTATAAGAAGCGGAAAGACTGGATTTAATAGCGAACACTCCCATATTATCGAATATAGCCTTAAGCTTGATTCCAACCCCGAGTTTACCGCTTCTGTAATAGTTGCATACGCTCGTGCCGCTTACAGAATGAACAGGGAAGGCCAGTCGGGCTGCAAGACCGTATTTGACGTTCCGCCCGCATATCTTTCCCAGAAATCAGGGGAAGAGCTTCGCAAAGAAATGCTTTAAAACTTGGATATAAAAATAGACCTGCGACAGATGTCGCAGGTCTTTCTCTTTATAATTTAAAATTCCACAGTTACCATAATGGGGTAGTGGTCGGACACGTAGAGTCCGTTGGGACGCTTGTCGGTAATTATTTTGTAGGAATGAACCTTCATCTTCTTTTTAAGGACGAAGATGTGGTCAATTACCGTATCTCCTTCGTGTTTTACATGACCAAAGCCATTAAAGGTGTTACCCATATCGGCGGTCTTTGCAATATATTTTGCGTTGCCAACCTTTTCGTCGGGGAATGACTTATATACGTCGGTGGATTCGTTAACGTTAAAGTCACCTGTAAGGATAGCGGGAATATTGTAAGAGGTCAGGGTATTTTTTACCATGGCCGCGCCGTTTTTCTTTGCCTCGGGTCCGCGGTGGTCAAGGTGAGTGTTTACTATTGCAAACTCCTTACCTCTCTTGGATTTGAGGGTTATGTGGGTGCATACTCTGTGGCAAGCCGCATCCCAGCCCTTTCCTATAACGTCGGGAGTTTCGGAAAGCCAGTAGGTGTTCTCTTCAAGAAGATTGTACTTTTTCTTTTTGAAGTATACGGGGGATGCTTCTCCCGTGTCGCCCTGTCTGTGCTTACCTATGCCCTGCCACTCGGGGATGCTTTCCTTGAAGAAATCGGTCCAATGTACGCCAACTTCCTGCATGCAGAGTATGTCGGGGTCATACTTTTTGATAAGCTCTGCCAGGTCAAGTTTTCTCTCCTCCCAGGAGTTCTCGTCTTTACCCATATTCTGGATATTGAAGGACATTATCTTGAGTTTCATGGCTGTTTTCCTTATGTATAATTAATATTTTTCGTAGAAAGCCTTCATGGCAATATGGAGCAGGTAGATGTCGGTCTTTGCTGCAAGCTCGTAGGGAGCGTGCATGGAGAGCATGGGAATACCGATATCAACTACTTCAATGTTCTTGTCAGCAATAAACTGGGAAACGGTTCCGCCGCCGCCTGCGTCAACCTTACCAAGCTCGGCAAAGTGATAAATGGTGCCGGCCCCGTCAAAGATAGCGCAAAGCTTAGCCATCATTTCGGGGGAAGCTTCGGATGCACCGGACTTGCCGCCGTGACCAGTGTACTTGGAGATTGCAAAGCCGTGGTTGATAAAGCCGGAGTTGTTCTTTTCAAATACGGAGGGGAAGTTGGGGTCGTATGCCGCGCTTACGTCGGAAGAGATGCAAGCGGAGTTCTTGAATGCGATTCTGGGGTTAGCACCGGTGCTTTCGCAAAGAGCGCGGAGAACGTCGGCAAAGAATGCGCTTCTCATACCCGTAACGCCCATACTGCCAACTTCTTCTCTGTCTGCAAAGATGCAGAGGGAGGTCTTTTTAAGGTCTTTTGCTTCAAGAAGTGCGGTAAAGCAGGGATATGCACAGATTCTGTCATCGTGACCGAATGCGGCGATAAGGCTTCTGTCAAGACCTACGTCCTTTGCCTTCATTGCGGGAACGATAGAAAGCTCTGCGGTGAAGAAATCCTCTTCGTTAATGCCGTACTTTTCGTTGAGTATCTTCATTACGGCAGTCTTGGTCTTGTTGGATTCAGCTTCTTTATCGGGGGCGGAGCCTACGATAACGTTGAGCATTTCAGCGGTGATACCCTTTGCCATGGTCTGCTGCATCTGTTCGGAACCAAGGTGGGGGAGAATATCGGATATGTAAAGTACGGGATCTTCTTCGCAATCACCGATACATACGTCAACGGTGGTGCCGTCCTTCTTACATACAACGCCGCAGAGAGCCAAGGGAATGGTTACCCACTGGTACTTCTTAACGCCGCCGTAGTAATGGGTCTTGAGGTATGCGATTTCGCTGTCCTCATAAAGGGGATTGGGCTTAAGGTCAAGCTTGGGGCAGTCGGTATGAGCCGCAGTGAGGTTAAAGCCCTTTTCCATGGATTCGGTACCGATTACGGCAAATATAATAGCTCTGTTTTTCTGATTGTAGTATACCTTGTCGCCGGCCTTGTACTTCTTGCCCTCTTCAAAGGCCTCAAAGCCTTCCTTTTCAGCAAGCTCAATGGCGTAACGAACACCGAAGCGTTCTATTTTGCAGTTGTCAAGGAATTTCTTGTAGCCTTCGCAGTATTCCTGGGCAGCCTTAAGAATGCTTTCGTCCAAAGTGGTGTAAGCGTTTTTGGATGAATATAAAAGTTCGCTCATTTTCTATATCCTCTTTTCATTATATTTTATATCCGTTAAGAAAATCCTCAAGGCGGTCAAGTTCCTTTTCGTAACCGTCAGTGGATTCGTTTTCAAACACAAAGTCCGCCCTTTTGAGTATCAAGGCGTAGGGCTGTTGGGCGGCCAGCCTTTTTTCGGCCTGCTCTTCCGAGAGGGAATCACGGTCGATTATTCTTTCAAGACGGGTGTCATACCCTGCCGCAACGGCCACGAGGGCGTCGCAAAGCTTGTCTGCCTCCGCCTCTATAAGGGCGGCTCCGTCAACTAATGAAGGAACGTAAGTGCGGCGGTTTTCTTCAAGCCGTCTGGCAACCTCCGCCATTATATACTTGTGGGTTATTCGGTTGAGTATATCCGTCTTTTCGGGGGATGAAAATGCTCTTTCGGCCAAGGCTCTGCGGTTTATTTTGCCGTCGGGAGAGAGGATGTCAGTGGAAAACTCTTCCACAAGCTCATCCGTACCCATATCCAGGGTAAGACGGGAAACTCCGTCGGTGTCTATATGGTCATAACCCTGGGTGGCAAGTCTTGTGCTTACGGTGGTCTTTCCTGCACCGCTTAAGCCGGTTATTCCGAACACGGGAGGGAAGGCCTGGGCGTTTGTGAGGTTAAACTCGCAGGCTCTTAAAAGCCTGTTAAAGACCGCAAGACCAACGCCGCCGTCCTCTGCTATTCTGACATATATTTTATCAAGATTCTTTTTATCAAGCTCTCTGAGAACGTCGAACATCTTCGCCGCTCTGTCCTCGGCGCTGTCCTCCTTGCCGTAGCTAAGAGTCGTAATGTGGGAAAGGAAAAGCTTTTCCTCGCCGTCAAAGCACATAACTCCGCATTTTTTACCAAGGAGTATGGATTGCTGATTGATGTATGCCGCGGCTCTTTTTGAACTGCCTCGTACCCCTTCTGTTTCTGCTTTGGGGGCGTAATGGCGGTGGAGCATACCGGGGGATTCGGCCTTTGCTCCTTCGGGAAGCTTATTCTTTACAGCCTCCGAAAGGGTAAGGTCGGGAATAAGGTCCATAAGATCTTCGGGGGTTACAAATCCCGGGCGGAGAAGCATGGGAGGCTTTGTGGTCAGGGTAATGACGGTGGATTCTACACCGCAAAGGCAGGGGCCTCCGTCAATAATACCCGCAATCTTATCCGTACCCTCGTAGTCGTGAAGAACGTGCGCCGCCGTTGTGGGGCTGGGACTTCCCGAAATATTTGCAGAGGGGGCGGCTATTGGGCATCCCGACTCTCTGATAAGCCTTTTTGCTATCTCGTTGGAGGGGAATCTCAAGGCTACCGTGTCAAGCCCCGCGCTTACAGAAGAGGGGATAATATCCTTCTTCTTCATTATTATTGTGAGGGGACCGGGCCAAAATCTCTTTGCAAGTTCATAGGCCAGTGGGGTAGGGTAGGCATACTTTTCCATATCTGCCACGTCGGCAATATGAACTATAAGGGGGTTATTCTGAGGTCTGCCCTTTGCCTTAAATATCCTGCTTACGGCTTCGGGGTCGAGAGCGTTTGCTCCAAGTCCGTATACCGTTTCGGTGGGGAAGGCAACCGTCTGTCCCTCTTTTATGGCTTTTGCGGCCTGCTCTATTATATTGTCGTCAAAGCCGAAAAACATATTTTTAGTCCTATTCTGCCTTTGACGGCTTTGCATTGGGGTGATTTTCCATCAAAAGCTTATTCTTTATATATTCGTGGGCATCGCGGAGAACCTTTCTCTCGTTGTTGTGAGAAAGAAGTCTGTTTGCGTCCTTAAATGACACCACGCTGTAGGAAAGTATCTCGTTCTTTGGAACGATTATCTTTCCGTCAACGGCTCTTCCAAGGAAGTATACCGCCTGCTTTTTACGGCAGAAGTTTATGGTATAGGAGTAGTATTCTCTGAAATTATCGTCGAGGGTTACGGAAAGATTTGTTTCTTCCTTTACCTCTCTTAAGGCTGTCTTGTGCTCGTTTTCGTTCTTTTCTATGTGGCCCTTGGGAAAGCCCATATTCTGGGAACGGTTCTTTATGAGGAGATAGAGAGGCTCCCCGTCCTTTATGAAGTAGACCACCGCGCCGCAGGACTTTTCAAACATACATACGTAGCGGTAATTTCTTCCGTCGTCATGTTCAAGGAGAGTTTCTATTTCAGGCTTGAAGAAGGTTCTGCCCGCGGGGGCTACTATCCACACCTCGCGGCGATTTTCCTTGTCGTCGGTGCCGAAAAGTATAGCCACCGTCTTTCCCGTAAACTTCCTTACGGGCTTGTTTTCGCCCAGAATATAAACTGCGTGGGGACGAAGCTCGTCCGATTCTTCTTTATCCGCAACGCCCATATTAAGGAGTCTTTGTTTTCCGTTTTCAAGGGCTTCTCCCTTGGGAGAGGTCACAGTAACGGTTACCGAGCGGGAGAATATTCTCCAGGTACGGGCCTCGTCGGCTATTCTTTCGGTATAGGCACGCTTGCCCTCCTCGTATTCTGCGGGGCTGTTGGGGAATTTCTGGGCAAGAGCCGTCTTTATATCCTCAAACTCTTTTTTTCTTACGGTGTTTACGTTAAGGTAATCCCTGAAGTTTATAAGGGTCCAGTATTCCTTGCTCTTGTATCCCACAACGTAGGCTACGCAGGTGATTTTGTTAAGCTCTTCACCCTCAAAGCAAAGGACTTTACCCTCAAAGCCTGCGGGCTTCTGGGTAAATCCCGATTTTATCAACGCTTCTGTTTCTGCGGCAATATCGTTAATATCCCTTACCGCAATCATTACGTCTATAACGGGGCGAGCTTTTACGTTTTTTACAGAGGTGCTTCCTATATGCACCGCTTCAACGGCCTTTAAGCCGAAGATGCGTTTAAGCTTCTTACGTTTAAAATCTACGTATCTGCGGCTTCTTGAATCGCTGTTTTCAAGCTTTACCGTGTTTTTCGTAAGTCCCTGCAAAACTCTGACCCCCCTCTCTTTAAATATTCGTCGGCTCATAAGTCCGACCAAAAAGGTCAATATACTATATATAATAACATCTTAATATGATAAAGTCAATATAAGTGTGAATAATTTAAAAAATTTTTGGTTTATTGTTGATTTTTACAGCTGAATTTGGTATAATAAGTGGGATAAAAACAGGGTAAAGGCGGGATAATAGTGGAAAATTACAAGACCGAAAAAAAGAAAATAAACGGCATTTTTCTTCTGCTCTGTGTCGTCAAGGCTCTTGTTATAGGCCTGGGCTACGCCCTCAGCTATACCATAGCTGCCCTCTCAGATACCCGTAATCTTTATGAAAAGCTGGTTTACGACGTATACACCTACGACAGTCTGTCCGGCATACTTTCGGAGCTGGGAATTTCCCTTCTGTCGGTAGCGGTTCCCCTTATTATCTACTTCGCCCTTAAAGGAAAGGGTACTGTAAAGGAAACTATGTTTCTTTCAAAGCCCACCTTCTTCCAGACAGGGTACGTTATGGGAATTACGGTGATAATATCTTCCCTTGTCAGCAATATCGGTATCATCATCATTTACAACTTTTACGGCATTTTCGGCTTTGATCCCGAGGCTTATTATATTTCGGCACAATTCCCCACAAATCTCTGGTATATGCCTCCCGTTTTTATGCTTATAGCCTTCCTTCCCGCCCTTCTTGAAGAGCTTCTTTTCAGGGGTGCTCTTATGGGTGGAATGCGGAAGTTCGGCAGGGGATTCGTTATCATTATGTCGGGTCTTACCTTTATGATGATGCACAATACTCTCGAACAGCTGCCTTTGGCCCTGTCTGCGGGTATCTGCCTTGCATATTTTACCTATAAGTTCCGCTCTATATGGGCGGCTGTGATAACCCATTTCGTTATCAATCTCAATTCCGCCATAATCAGCATTATGTTGCAGAATATGGATGAGACTAGCTTTGTTGTGGTCTATGTGGTTTACAGCCTATTTTTCTACTCCCTTATGATAGGCTTCATGGTTGCGGGTCCCATCCTATACGGATTTAAGCTTCCCGTCGTGGATAAGCCCAAGGCGGAGGAAAAGAAGGGAAGAGCAAGGCTTGTGTTTACCTCGCCATTCTTCTATATCTTTATCCTTCTATTCATTTTCTCTATTGGCAGGCTGATACTTGACGTTATCAGCTTCGGTGTTAACTGATTTTGAAAGGACAGTAACCTTTTATGAAAAAGATAATCGCAAGTGATTTTGACGGTACCTTTTGCCGTAACGGGGAGATAATTCAGTCCGATCTTGACGCTGTGAGAAGGTGGCGTGAGGCGGGGAATCTTTTCGGATTTTCCACGGGAAGATATTTTGGCTCCATAAGGAAAAAGGCCAAGGATATGGACGTGGATTTCTTTATCTGCTCCGGCGGCGCGGCGGTATACAGCGGTGAAGGTGAACTGATATGGGAAAATTCCTACAGTGTGGACGTGCTTCTTGAGGCCCTTGAAATAGAGAAAAAGTACGACATTCCTTACATAGACGTAACTTACGGTACCCGCGAATGGGGACTCAGGGTAAGGAGACGGAACTATCCCTTCCCAAGCGATATTGAAAAGATACACCATACCGCATTTTCTTGCGCAAGTCCCGAAATTGCCCAGGCGTTGGTAAAGGAAATCAACGAAAAGATGGCAGGAGTTGTTAATGCGCAGTACAACTATATGAACGCCGATATGGTATGCCCCGGTGTTACTAAAACTACCGGTATAAGGGCGCTTCTTAAGGCGGTAGACGTTGAGGAAAGAAACGTCATTACCATTGGCGACCACCTTAACGACTACGAAATGATAAGGGATTTTCACGGATGCGCCGTTGAAAACGCGTACCCACCCATTAAAGAGATTGCAAGAAAGCTTTACGGAAACTTTACCGATCTTGTAAACGATCATATTGATTTGGAGACATTGAACCATGAAAATAATAGCAAGTGATTTTGACGGTACCTTTCGCAGAAAGGGCGAAATTCTCGAGTCTGATATTGAGGCTGTAAGAAAATGGCAGGCGGCAGGCAATCTTTTCGGATTCTCCACCGGCCGCGGATACAGTGCCATCAAGAACAGAGCCGAAAGCCTTGGGGTTGACTTTATAGTCTGTTGCGGCGGCGGTGCGGCATATTCGGGTAAGGGCGACCTTATCTGGGAAAAGACCTACGACCGTGAAGCCCTGGAAAAGATACTTGAAATAGCCGACAGAATGAACATAAGCCATTGTACCGCATACAGCGGTATGGATAGATGGGGCGTTAGGGATAACTTTGAAAAGCTCCCCCTCACCGACGATATAAAGAATATTCAGGTTTGTTCCTTCGCTTCTGCAGAGAAGGAGACCTCAAGGGCATTTGCCGACGAGGTAAACAGACTTATTCCCGAATACGCAAAGGCTCATCTTAACGGCAGACACATAGACCTTGTGGCCAGCGGCGTTACCAAGTCCTCGGGTATCAGAGCCCTGATGGAAGCCTATGGGGTAAAGGAAGAGGACGTTATAACCGTTGGTGACAACTATAACGATTATGATATGATAAAGGATTTCCACGGCGTTACTGTGCCCAATGGTGTTGAAGCTATTAAGGAAATATCCCGTAAAGTATACAACGACTTTACCGAGCTTGTAGAGGATAATCTGTAATGAAACTGATTGCGAGTGATTTTGACGGCACATTCGTCCGTAGCGAGTTTGTTAACCCTATAGACCTTGATGCCATAAAAAGATGGCAGGCAGCGGGTAACCTGTTCGGCTTTAATTCAGGCAGATGTTGTACCAGTATGGTAGAAACGGCCCACAGATACCTTGAGGGACAGGTTCAGCCGGACTTTTATATTTGCGGCGGCGGAAGTGTTGTTTGCGATAAAGAAGGCCGCATTATATGGGATACGAGATTTGATTCCTCTGCCATGAGAGAGGTGCGTGACCTGGCGGCCGAATACGGCATGCCCCGATGCGTGGCCTTTTCCGGACCCGAAAAATACCCCATGATAATCAAACGTGAGGTGCAGCCCTTCCCCGAGGACGTTGCCGAGTATAATCACGTTTCTACCTCCTCCAAGGATAAGGATTTTTCAAAGGGCTTTGCCAACGCTCTTATGGAAAAGCTGGGAGATAAAATAAACGCCCAGGTAAACGGCCTGAGCGTGGACGTGGTGGCTTGCGGAGTTACTAAATCCACGGGTATTTATGAGGTTATGAAGGTCTTTGGTATTGCCAAAGAGGACGTTATAACCATAGGGGATAACCATAACGACTACGATATGGTCAAGGACTTTAATGGCTGTGCCGTACATAGAGCCACACCCCGTCTTAAGGAGATAGCCCGTAGGGTATACAACGACTTCGGAGAACTTGTTGACGAGCATATATAAAGAAAAAACGACCGAAAAACTCGGTCGTTTTTTTGCTTTAATTACTTGTTTTGTAGAGATACAGAGTTCCCTGCACACGTAACATTTTCGAAATGTTACAAACGTTTTTCTCCGTTTTTACAATTCTTTCTGTGCCCTTTTGTGCCTGGTATATCTGTCCGAATGATACCGTCTTGTTTTTGGTGTGATTCCACGTAGAGTCACCGAAGGCTGTGGTGTAAGTGGTGGATCTGTCCGATACGGAAATGACCTTGCCGAATTCAACCTCGCCTGTTTCAAAATCTATAGTGCACTCTCTCTTTTCGGTAAGGGATTCGAATTCGAAGTTAACTCTGCTTCCCGCATTATCCGCCAGAACGTATCCTTCTTTTAGCTTGATGCCGCCGGTAAAGTTGATAACGTCAACTTCTCCAAATGCGTTGGTTATGTATACGTAGCTATTGGGGGTGTATTCAAAATATTCGTTCCAGTTGTCGATGGTAACGGTGATTTCTTCGATGCCTTGGGCTTCCATTTCGGCAATCCATGCATCTTCCTGCATCCGCTCCACGGCGGAGATTACATAGTCGTAATTGCCACGTTGGAGATAATTGATAATAGTGGTATAGGGAGATATCTCCTGCTGCAG
>JAZRLW010000098.1:0-12831 GCA_045647025.1 Eubacteriales bacterium | reverse complement strand
AAGGTTTACCGCATCCGCATCGGCAACGGTGGGTATGGAGCGGTTAAGGTGAGTCCAAGCGCAATCCTTTCTCATACCAAGGCCGGGGCCTACTACCTGAGCGTTGACCTCTGCCATAGCGTCGGGCATGGTGTATACGGGCTCGTAGAGGGTGGACTGAAGTATCTGTCTTGCCTTTTCGGGCAGAGATAGGAATGCCAGGCCTACGCCACTCTTAAGAGCGCCCTTGCAACAGAATGCTGCAGCACCCGTCATAAGCTCGGAACCTACTACCAGCTGAACAGAGCCGAAGGTACCCTTGTGTCCACTCTGGGGACGGGCCTTTATCATACCCTTTACCATATCTTCGGAAACAAACTCAATGAGGGGAGCCTGTTCTTTAATGGCCTCTTCGGGCATACCTATATCGGCTAAAATTATCTCGCCGCAGTAATCTCTTGCGGGGAACATAAACATACAAGGCTTATAAAATGCGAAGGTTACGGTCTTTTCAGCCTTAACGAAGTATTTTGAGCTTCCTCCCCTATCACATCTGACACCCGAGGGAATGTCGCAGGCAACTATTCTTTTACCCTCAATGGCAGTAAATATGGGTCTTATCTCTACCGCCATGGGGCCATCAAATCCGGTACCGAAGATACAGTCAACTATAAAGTCTGCCTCTTCTACGGCCTTAAGAACGGCATCAAAATCTGCCGCCATGTTTATTACCTTTTCTTCGGGAAGAGCTTCTCTCTTCTTCTTGCAGAGCTCAGACTCATCGCCGTCTATTACCTTAACGCAAAGGGCATCCCTGCCATCATTAAGCATTAAAGAGGCCATTGCGTAGCCGTCGCCGCCATTATTTCCCTTTCCGCAAAGGATAAGGGCCTTGCCCTGGTATTCCTTTACGACGTCATACAGAGCCTTGGCCGCCCTGTCCATAAGGGATTCCAAAGATACTCCATATTTGGGAGCCGCGGCATCTGCGGCTCTTGCCATATCTAATGTAAAAATATACTCTTTCATAGTCTGCTCCATTAACGGCTTTTGGACTGCAACAATATCGGTTGCAGCCCAAGAAGCACTAAATTATCTGTAGAAAGTCACGTTTTTCATGTACCGCTTCATATCGGCCACCATAGCCTCGGTAGGCTCGAAAATAACCACGGTCTTTTTATATTCGCGGTGCTTAAGCACGGCGTAATATCTCTTTGCTCCGGTGTTGGAGGTAAAGTCAAAGAGCTTATCAAAGGTCTCGTTTTTCAGACTCTGTCTTACCTCGGGAGTGTATTCGCCAAATCTCTCAAAGGTGTCGCACTTTGCGGTAAGAAGTCTGGAACGGTTGGTCTTTGAAAGTATCTTATCAAAGTCGATTTCGCCTGCGAAGTAGATATATTCGTACTCGATATCAAACTTCATAAATACCTTGTAGCCCACGTAAACGCAGCCCATGATTACAAGAATACCGAGAAATCTGCCAAAGCCCACGGAGATTATTCCGTAAGCGGGCAGGAGCATACCTATAAGGAAGTAGCCCGCAGATGCAACGGCCATGGTTGCGATAAATATCATAGCCTGAACAAGATAGTCCGCAGGCTTTTTTCTGTACTTATACAGATGCTCAAAAACATTATCCATTGTTTATTCCTACTTCAAATAAGATGCCACAAGGATGTGGAGAAGCTCGTCTCTGTCTATACGACGAATAAGGCTTCTTGCGTTTTTGTGATTGGTTATATAAGTGGGATCCTCCGAAAGAATGTAGCCCACTATCTGATTAATGGGGTCGTATCCCCTTTCAGCCAAGGCCTCACAGACAATAGCAAGTATCTTGCGAAGTTCGTTTTCTCTATCGTCCTTGATGGAGAAGGTTATGGTGTGGTTGCCGCCGTTCATTTCAGAATTCTCCTTTCGGTTAATAAACTATTTTGGAAAGTGGTTTAGCTACGGAGCTTAATGCCTTCCTTTTCGAGGGCGGAAAGGATCTTTCCTACAACGGCTTCAACTTCGCCGTCGGAAAGGGTACCCTCTGCCTTTCTGAAGGTCAGGGTGTAGGCAAGGCTCTTGTTGCCTTCGCCGATCTGTGCGCCCGTGTATACGTCAAAGAGCTTAACCCCTTCAAGTATATCCCCTGCAGCAGCCTTTACAGTTGCAATAATGTCGGCACTGTAAACTTCCTCACCGCAGATAAGGGCAAGGTCGCGTACGGATGCGGGATGCTTGGGAATGGGCTTGAATTTCTTTTCGGGTGCTCTGTTTTCGTAGAGGGCGGGAAGGCTGATTTCCATACAGAATACGGGTCTGTCAATGCCGTAAGCCTCTGCTACGAGGGGGTGGATCTGACCGAATACGCCGATTACCTGACCCTCAACTTCAAGGGCAGCGGCGCGGCCGGGATGATAGGAGGGGTTATCGGTGCAGGGCAGATAACGGGCTTCCTTGATATTCATATCAGCCATTATCTTTTCCACGATACCCTTAAGGGTGAAGAAGTCGCAATCCCCGCTCATATCGTAGATACCTGCGGAAAGAATCTTTCTTTCTTCGGGAAGAACGTCTTCGGTCTTTATAAATACCTTGCCTATTTCGTAGATGTAGGCTTCGGGATTTTTAAAGCTGTAGTTTCTGCCAAGAACGTCAAGAAGGGAGGGCAGGACGGTGGTTCTCATTACGGAGGTGTCCTCGCCGATGGGGTTCTTTATTTTCAGACAGTCGCGGAGGGGGCTGTCGGCAGGAATACGGAGTTTATCGTAAGCCTTGGGGCTGATGAAGGTGTAGGTTACAGCCTCGCTGAGCCCACAGCTTCTCATACAAACGTTGAGAGCGTTTTCAAACTTCTGCTCGTCGGTATATCCGCCGCCACCGATATCGGTCTTGAAGAGTACGGGCTTGATGTTATCGTAGCCGTAGAATCTTGCAATTTCCTCGGAAACGTCGTACTTATTGTTTATGTCGGAACGGAAGGAAGGAACGACAACCTGACCGTCCTCAACCTTGATACCCAGGAAGGAAAGAATGGAAACCATTTCTTCTTCGGAAATCTGGGTGTTGAGGTAGGAATTTATCCAACCGCTTTCAAGGGCTATCTTCTTAACTGCCTTGTCGCTGTTGTCGATATCTATAACGCCTTCGCAAATCTCACCTGCGCCAAGCTCAACGATAAGCTGGCAAGCTCTGTTAAGAGCAGCCTCGGTAAGGGCGGGGTCAAGGCGCTTTTCAAATCTTGCAGAGGACTCGGTACGGAGGCCAACGGTGTTGGAGGTCTTTCTTACGGATGCGCCCTCAAAGTTTGCACTTTCGAATACAACGGTGGTAGTGGTGTCCTTGATTTCACTGTTAAGGCCGCCCATAACACCGGCAAGGGCAACAGCCTTCTTTTCGTCGGCAATAACCAGCATTTCGGGATTAAGGGTTCTCTGGGTACCGTCAAGGGTATCCATAACCTCACCTTCCCCTGCTCTGCGAACGATTATGTGGCTGCCGTCAAGACAGGCATAATCGAATGCGTGCATGGGCTGGCCATACTCAAGCATTACGTAGTTGGTTATGTCAACGATGTTGTTTATAGCTCTTACGCCGCAAGCGCGGAGTCTTTCAATAAGCCAGAGAGGAGAGGGTTCGATCTTTACGTTCTTAACCACTCTTGCCATATATCTCTTGCAGAGCTCGGTGTCCTTTACCTCAACGGAGAGATAGTCGGAGGTCTTGTCTGCTATGGTCTTTTCCACTACGGGAGCGGGTACGGTGAGGGGCAGTCTATAGGTAGCAGCAGCCTCTCTTGCCACGCCGATAACGGAAAGACAGTCGGGTCTGTTGGTCATTATGTCGGCCTCGATAACCACGTCATCAAGGTGGAGAAGGTCGCATATATCCTGACCGGGGGTGCCTTCCTTAAGGATGAGGATTCCGTCCTCAATGGCACCGGGGTAGTCGTTAACGGTAATGCCAAGCTCTGCTACGGAGCAGAACATACCCATACTTACTTCGCCGCGGAGCTTACCCTTGGTAATCTTGTGGCCGCCCCAGATGGTGGAGTTGTGAAGAGCCACGGGAACGAGGGCACCAACAAACACGTTGGTTGCAGCGGTAACTATCTGAATAGGCTCTGCCTGACCAATCTCAACCTGACAAACAACCAGCTTGTCTGCGTTGGGATGTCTGTTTACCTCAAGGATCTTACCAACGGCAATATTGGAAATATTGTCAGCAATAGATGAAAAGCCCTTTATTTCGGTACCCGTCATACACATGTCACGCATGAATTCTTCTGCGGATGCGGTTACGGGAACGTAGGATTTAAGCCAATTATATGAAATGTCCATTTTTCTTATCCCCCTCGGTTAAAATCTGTTAAGGAATCTTACGTCGTTCTCATAGAACTGACGGATATCGGTAATGCCGAAGCGGATCATGGTAAGTCTTTCAAGACCCATACCGAAGGCAAAGCCGGAGTATTCCTCGGGGTCTATGCCGCAGTTCTTAAGTACCACGGGGTTAACCATACCTGCACCGCCGATCTCGATCCAGCCCTCACCCTTACAGAAGGGACAGCCCTTGCCGCCGCACTTAAAGCAGGATACGGCAATTTCGGCCGAAGGCTCGGTAAAGGGGAAGAAGTCGGGTCTGATACGGGTGGTTACAGATTCACCGAAGAGCTTCTGGGCGATAACGTCAAGAGCGCCCTTAAGATGAGCCATATTAATACCCTTGTCAACCACAAGACCTTCTATCTGGGAGAAGCAGGGAGAGTGGGTGGCGTCTATCTCATCGATACGGTAAACACGACCGGGAGAAAGAACCTTAAGAGGAGGAGCCATCTTTTCCATAGCTCTTATCTGAACGCCGGAGGTCTGAGTACGGAGGAGCACCTCGGGAGTGAAATAGAAGGTGTCCTGAGTATCTCTGGCGGGGTGATGCTTGGGGATATTGAGAGCCTCAAAGTTATAATAATCAAGCTCTACCTCGGGGCCGTCTATAATGGAGAAGCCCATAGAAATAAACGCGTCCTTTACCTCGTCAAGAACGATGGAGGTGGGATGCTTTTTGCCCTGTCTTACGGGCTTGCCCTCCATGGTGACGTCAAGGCGCTCGTCACGGAGCTTCTTTTCAAGAGCAAGTGCGGAAAGAGCTTCCTTCTTTGCCTTGAGCTCGCCCTCAAGATAAACCTTTACCTCGTTAACCGCCTGGCCAACGAGAGGTCTTTCTTCGGGAGAAAGCTTACCCATCTGGGAAAGGATGGCGGTAAGCTCGCCCTTTTTACCCATAAAGGTAACGCGGATCTGTTCAAGCTGTTCGAGAGAGGCCTTAAGATCCTCGCCCGTTATTCCCTCAAGGGCAGCTTTGGCTTTATTTTTTACTTCTTCAAGCTGTTCTTTGATAGTCATAGGAGAATACCGTCTTTCTGATTTTTTGTGATTTATGTAATGATTATTAATAACTCATTATTAATTACATATATTAACATAATTTGCCTTTGGTTTCAAGCAAATATGAAATATTTCGTTAAAAATTCGATTTATTCCTCTTTCGTAACCTGTTTTACGGGCTTTAAGTCCCCCTCTTCCCTTCTTGTGACGTACTCATTAAGGAGAACGGTCAACACGGTCATGCAGGGGATGGAGAGAAAAATACCCCAGAATCCGAAGGTGTAGCCACCCGCAACAACAGAGAAAAGAACCAGCAGAGGATGGAGCTTAAAATCGGACTTGTAAAGCTTGGGCATAAAGAGCTTATAGGTAACGAATATTATGGCGACAAAGGCCAACAAATACAGCCACGCCACAGAGGGAGAAATAAGGAGTATAAGGAATAAGGACACAGCTATACCCACAACGGGGCCGAAGACGGGAACCATACACAAAAGGCCTAAAACCACCGCTATAAGAACGGGGTAATCAAAGCCGGTAATGCTCATTACAGTAAAGCATACAAGACCTACTATAAGGCCCTCAACAACCTGTTTTACAAGGTAAGAGGCCAGAACATCACCCGTAAGACGGATGCCCTTTTCTACTGCGGAGCTGACCTTTTTGGGAACGAAGGCATTAAAGAACCTCTTTGAGCCCGCCTTTATTTTCTCCTTACCCAAAATAAAGTATATGGAGAAGATAAGACCCATAATGAAATTAAAGGCACCCGAAATAATCTGTGATGTAAAGGTTATTACCTGAGAGGTAACGTTTTGAGCATAGCCCACAACGTCGCCCAAAAGGTCGTTAAATACCTGAGAAATCCTATCAAGGTCAAAATCCATAAAGGGCACTATATCGCCGCCGTTAAAAAATCTCTGTCGTATCTCCTCGATATATCCGAAAAGAGTCTGGAGATAATCTTCCGCGTTATTCGCTATCTGCTGAACACTGCTGGATATCTGAGGAATAACGAACACGGCTATAAGTATCACCACGGCAAAGAATATCAGATAGGTGCAAAGCAAGGCCATGGCGCTGGCAACCCAACCACCCTTGCGGTGACGGGTATCATCTGAATTTTTCTTTGACTTAAACAGTCTTATCTCTATCCGAGGGGGCTTTATAAGACTGAACTTTCTGTATATGAATCTATATGGAGTGTTGAGCAAAAAGGCCAACAGTATACCTATAAACACGGGACTGAGAAGGTTGAGGATACCGCCAAGAAGAGCAAGGATATCGTCTATTCGCACAAGCCCTATGCAAAGGACTATACAGAAAATGATTATTAGGAGAACGTCCTTAAAAAATTTCTTATTCATAATGGTACTCCACAAAAACAAATTAAATCTTTTCGGAGAAGAGATTTAATTTAGGCGTGAAGAGCGCACAACATCTAATTGGCGCAGATTATATTTCACGCTTTTATATCTTCACAAGAGTTATGCCGTTTATAAGCATATTGTACAGGGCAAAGGTTTGCATCCTATCCCCGTTGTGGCTGTCCGAATCAAAGGTCTGAACGGCGTTTTCAACCACGCAAATACGCTTTCTGGGTTCATTTTTTTCGTTAAAATAGGACCGAAGGGTAAGGGCGAACTGCATCACTCCGATATCCGTCATTCCGCCCACAAGGACAAAGTTTGAATAGAGGCCGTCATTTTTTGCAAGCCACTTGATAAAGGCGTTTGACAAAAAGGCGTTGGCGGAGTTTTTGTAGATAACGTCGGTATTCACTCCCGCAGCAAAGGAGCCAAGCTCTTCGATGACCGAGGTTTCGTACTCGTCGCAACAATGCTTGGGGAAAGCCTTAAACTCGGTACTGTCAGGCAGGTGGTTATCGATGAGAAAAAGTTTACGGGAGCTGAGGAAATACTCGTTTACCCGCACTATCTCAGGGATCACCGATTCAAGTCTTGGGGTTGAAAGGGAGCCGTATCTGAAAAGGCCGTTTATGGTATCCACATTTACCACCACCGTGGTGCGGGGATTCATGGGCACCTTTCGGATGTCCTTGACCATATGAGACACTACCTTTTCAAGGTCGGTATCAAAAAGTCCCATATCAGATTTCCTTTCCGTTGATAGAGCAGATCTTGGCGTTTCTCTCCCCTGCTTCAATGCCGAATACAGCGGAGCCCATTACGGAGCAGTCAACCCCCGCTTCGCCCAAAGAGGGATAATTCTGAAGATTAATACCGCCGTCAGCCTCGATGACGTAGGAGTAGCCCTTTTCTTCTCTTATCTTTTTAAGCTCGGTGGCCTTTCCCACACATTCGGGGATAAGCTTCTGACCGCCAAAGCCGGGCTCAACGGTCATTACAAGCACGAGGTCGCAAAGAGGAAGTAAGCCCTCAATCTCGCTAACCTGGGTGGCGGGCTTTAAGGAAAGGCCTGCCTTAAGTCCGAGAGCCTTTATCTTCTTAAGGGATTCTTCGGCGTTCTTTGCCTCGTAATGTACGGTGATTATATCGGCACCCGCCTTCTTGAAATCCTCTATGTAAGGAAGGGGGTCGGTTATCATGAGATGAACGTCAAATGTCATGTCAAATTTATCTCTTATAGAGGAGATTATGGGCATACCGAAGGATATGTTGGGAACGAACACCCCATCCATAACGTCGATATGGAGCATATCGGATTTATCTACGGTTTTAAGGTCTGCCGCCAGATTGCTGAAATCTGCGGAAAGTATTGAAGGAGATACTAACATTTTGTCTTTTCCTTTCAGTTTATGCTAAATGAAATTATTTCTTTTTTGTCGGTGTCGGTGATTACCAGATCCATAACTATATCCTCACCGTCCTGCTCATATTGGGCGGGCATGGAGGTACGGAACTTAGCTATGGCGTTTTCTTTCTTCACACCCAAAACGGAGTTTAATCCCCCCGTCATTCCCGCATCGGTTATATAAGCCGTACCCTTGGGAAGGATTCTTGCGTCTGCGGTGCGGACGTGGGTGTGAGTGCCGAACAGGGCCGTTACCCTGCCGTCAAGATAATGGGCAAGGGCGATCTTCTCGCTGGTGGCCTCGGCATGGAAGTCTACGAAAACATATTGGCAATCAGAAAGCCTTTCAAGGGCTCTGTCGGCGGCGTCAAAGGGATTTTCCGCCCCCTCGATAAAGCACTGTCCCAAAAGGTTGAGAACCCCTACCCTACCGAAAGGAGTATTTGCGGTGGTGTATCCGCTGCCTATGGCAGAGCGGGGCAGGTTGTAGGGTCTGATAAGGTATTCCGAATCGGTCAGGAAGGGATATATCTGCTTCTGACGGAAAACGTGGTTGCCAGAGGTTATTATATCAACACCTGCATACCTGAGCCTTTCGGCCTTGTCGGGGGTGATTCCGTTATGGGAGCAGACGTTTTCACCGTTGGCAATAACGAAGTCTATTTTATATTCTCTTATAACTCCGGCCAGATGGGCGCAAACAAAGTCACAGCCCGCATCGCCGATTATATCTCCTATAAAAAGAACTCGCATATCATTACTCCCTGAAAATATAATATCACATATATATTATATATCATAGCAACCCAAAAATCAATATGCTAATTGGGTATTTTTTTGAATTTTACACCCAACCTTGACAACAATGGCGGCGTGTGGTATAATTCCCCTATACTGAGAGAGGAAATGATGTTGATATGAAGCCCTTTACCTCCGTAATTATTGCCGCTGCAGGCAGAAGCAGGAGAATGACGTCCACCCCTGATAAGCTCTTTGCTCCCCTTTGCGGCAGATATGTAATAGAACGCACCATAACGGCATTTGAGAAAGCAAAGACCGTTGATGAGATAGTAATTGTCACCTCCCAAGAAAATCTTGAAAGAATAAACGCTCTCATGACCCAAAAGGGATACGGAAAAGTTGTGGCCGTTGTAAAAGGCGGAGCCACCAGGGCAGAATCTGTAAAGAAGGGCGTGGCAGAGCTTAACCAAAGGTGCGAGTTTATAAGCATCCACGACGGAGCAAGACCGTTCATTACCCCCGAGGAAATAGACAGGCTTCATACCCTTGCATACGAAAAGGGAGCCCTTTGCTGCGGCGCCCCCGTTACAGATACAGTAAAGACATTTACCGACTCAAAAATCGGACAAACCCTTGACAGATCTGCCCTATTTGCCGCCCAGACACCACAGATATTCAAAAAGGATATATATTTGGATGCTCTGGAGAAGGCGGGAGACAAGATAGACTCTTTTACCGATGACAGCTCCATAGTTGAGGCGGCGGGATATACGGTATACGGAGAGTACACCGCCCTCTGCAACATGAAAATAACCACTGAAGTTGACCTTATTACCGGCAGAGCTATAATCAACGCCACCGAAGAATAAAAGAAAAAAAATGAAGAAATACGATTTTCTTACATTGGGAGAGGCCCTTATAGATTTTACTCCCAACGGAGTTTCCCAACACGGATTCCCTGCTTACGCCCAGAATCCCGGCGGTGCGGTACTTAACGCTGCGGCGGTTATGGGAAAATACGGCAACAAAAGCTCCATTATCACCAAGGTGGGCAACGATATGTTCGGGCAGTTCCTTAAGGAAAGGCTTGAAGAAGTGGGCGTAGACACCTCAAATATGCTCATTGACCCCGTTTACAACACCACTCTGGCCTTTGTTTCATTAAGGCCCGACGGAGATCGAAGCTTTGCCTTCTACCGCAAAAACAACGCCGACGTAAAGCTTACCGCAGACGAGCTTGACAAGGACATACTTTCAGACACCGAGATATTCCATTTTGGCGGCCTTTCTATGGTAACCCCCTCTTATGCAGAGGCCACAATTGAAGCCATAAAAACCGCAAAGATGTCAGGTGCAGTCATATCTTACGACCCCAACTACCGTCCCACCCTTTGGGATAGCGAAGAGGCAGCAATAAAAGGTATGCTTGAGCCTATGAAATACGTTGACCTGCTCAAGATCTCCGAAGAGGAGGCCGAGCTTTTGCTGGGCAAGGGCAGTATTGAGGAATACGAGGACAAGTTCCTGTCAATGGGAATAAAATTCGTTGCCGTTACGGCGGGAGCAAGGGGCGCCTACTACGCTTCCGAAAAGGTGCGAGGATATATGCCCGCCCTTGATGTAAAGGCTATAGATACCACCGGTGCGGGAGATATTTTCTGGGGAACATTCCTCCATTTTTGGCTTAAAAACAAGCCCGGATTCGGCGACAAAAAGACCCTTGAATACTGCGTTGCAAAGGCCACCAAGGCCGCAGGACTCAGCACTCAAAAAACAGGCGCCGTACCCTCTATTCCATGCATTGAAGATATAATATAAATAAAGGACCCCGACATTACGTCGGGGTCAAATCATATGCTTTTAAGATTTATGCAAAAGAACCGCTACGCTCTTTTTCTTGGGGTTATATTCCTTTGCGTAGAGATGGAGGAAAAGCTCCTCTAAAGAAGCCGCCCCCGAAACTATACAAACAGTAAGGCACACTCCAAAAAAGGCCTTGAATCCCATAAAATAGGGCACCGCAAAAAGCACAGCTCCCGTGAGCTTGTTTAGATAAGTGTGGAGAGAAGCAAACTTGCGGTATTTTATGGCCGCAACCAAGTATGAGGCTACGCGAACCGCCAGAATAATGCCAACAAAAAGCCATATCCATGGGGGGAGATTTAACCAAAGGAAGGGCAACAGCTTTATAAGCATTACGGCGTAAAAAAGAAGGTCTGCCACACTGTCAAGCTTTGCTCCAAGCTCGGAGGTGGTCTTTGTTACTCTGGCTATAAAGCCGTCAAGGGCATCACTCAATCCGCAAAGGGAGTAAATCACATAAAATGCCGTTGACATCACGTCGGTAAAGAAAAGCCCCACGCCCCCTACTATACGCAAGGCGGTTATAACGTTGGGCACTGTCAGATTTTCTTTTTTAAACATATCCAACAACCCCTTCCATTTTAATACTTGTCATTTCTATTATTATACGCCAAATATTCCCAAAAGGCAAGGGTCTTAAAAATATTGTGGAAAATTATTCAAAAAAAAAGAGAGGCCGAGCCTCTCTCTTTTTTTTATCAAATTATATTTCTCTCTTGATAACTTCATTCTTAGCGGCAGATTCAAATACTGCTTCAACGAGAGTAAGGTCTCTCATCATCTGCTCGTGGGTAACAAACTGTTCTTCTTCGCCGCAGATTGCCTTAATGAAGTTGATGTAATATTCTCTTACGTCAGATTCGATTCTGGGAAGAGGATATTCCTTAATGGTGTCGCTGGTTCTGGGAGCCATGGTCTTGGTAAGGCCTGCAGCGGTAACAACGGGTACTGCGTCTCTCTTTTCCCAGTCGGAAACCATAGTTATCTTGCCCTTTTCAACGTTCCAGCCGCAACGTGCAGAGCCGTTTTCGCCCAGGATATACCATCTGGGAAGGCCGATAAAGTTGCTGGTACCAACTTCAACGAGAACCTTAAGGCCGTCTTCAAAGGTAAGAACAACGGTAAATCCGTCGTCAACCTCTTCGTTGGTAACGTTGCTTTCCATAGCGTATACGGAGGTAACCTTCATACCGCCGGTGAGCATAAGGATCTGGTCAAAGAGGTGTATACCCCAGTCAAATACCATACCGCCGCCCTGAGCCTTCTTGTTACGCCAGTCGCCGGGGATACCTCTGGAGCCGTGAACTCGGGATTCGATTCTGAAGATCTTACCGAGGGTGTTTTCTTCATAAAGTTTCTTTGCTACAAGATAGTCCTCGTCCCATCTTCTGTTCTGATGAACGGAGAACTTAACACCGTTACGCTTGCTGGCGTCTATCATTCTCTGAAGACTTGCACAGGTAAGGGTTACGGGCTTTTCGCTGATAACGTTCTTACCTGCATCCATAGCCTGAATAGCAATGGACTCGTGAACGTCGTTGGGGGTAGCAATAGTTACAAGCTCAATCTGGGGATCTGCAAGGAGAGCCTCCAGTGAGGGATATGCTTTCAAGCCGTTTTCTTCTGCGGCCTTATTCTTCTCGGGGAGAATATCGTAAACGCCGCAAATGTTTATCTCCTCGGGCATGGTCTGAAGCTGTTTTACATGCCAGTTACCCATACCGCCGTAGCCGATAAGGGCCCAATTAATCTTTTTCATAAGCTTTTCCGCTTCCTTTATTTGCCTCGTGGGCATACTAAAAAATAATAAAAGGCAGATAGCCACAACTATCTGCCAATATTATACTCACTTTATAACGAAAAGTCAATGAAAAAAATGCAAACTATCAGTTTTTCCAGGAAGAGAACTTATCTGCAAGGGGCTTAAAGGGATGTTTATTTTCATATCCCAGTCTGTAACCAACGCCTGCAAGGATGAAGCATACGATATATACCGTAGCATAAATGATAAATCTTACTATGGAGTTTTCAGCACCCGAAGTAAATATCTCAACGAGATTCCATACGGACATGGAAAGGATGTAGTAGATAACGCTGACTATTT
>JAZRLW010000097.1:0-3483 GCA_045647025.1 Eubacteriales bacterium | reverse complement strand
TCAATGCGGGGCCGCCGTCGGAGACTCTGACCCATTCCTTGTATCCTTTACCGCAGCCTCCGCTGCCGATCACCTTGAAATCGTCGGATACCATGGTTATCGACTTCAGCACGTCGGGAACATATCCGCTCATAACTACGGGGGAAACGTAATTGTCGGTAAGCTTGCCGTCAATTATCTCAATACCGTATTCTGCGGTACATTGTATCTGCCAGTTTTTCGGGTCTTCCATGCCGTTATTGGTCTGGAAAAGCATATATCCGTGCTTTACGGATGCTATCATATCTTCAAGCTTGTCCTTACCGGGCTCAAAAAAGGTGTTTGTCATTCTTGAATAGGATTTCTTTTTATAGGATTCACGGCGGCCGTTACCTGTTGCTTCGGTTCCCAACTGGGCGGCGGAGGCAAGGTCGGATATTCCTGCTACCAGAATACCATCCTTTATGATCTGGGTATCGTGGGCAAGAACGCCGTCATCGTCAAAGAAATAGGATGCGGTGGAAAGAACGGATGCCGCGCCGTCACGCATGTTGCAAATGGGAGAAGCCACGTATTTACCTACATAATTCTTTGCAAGAGCCCTGTCCTTTACAAACTGGTCCATTTCAACGCCGTGGCCAAAAGCTTCGTGAGCTATAAGACCGCTTATGGTGGGGTCGGTTATAACGTCGTATACACCGGGAGTTATGGGCTTTGCGTTAACCAACTTTATTGTTTTATTTACAAGCTCGGGAATAATGGGCTCGAAGTTAGCCATTGCCTCGGACATAAGGTGAGAGTAAGAACCGTCGTAGCTCTGTACCATCTTTTCGCCGTCGCGGAGAATAACGAATGCACTTATGTTTACCCAAGAATAATTCTGGTCAAGTTCTCTGTTTTTAGTGATAAAAAGCTTTGATACGGTGAAGGGGGATGCTCCCACATGACAGTTTACGATCCTTTCGTCGCGGGAAAGAATATCGTCTCTCATTCTTTGGCAGAAATTAAGTATCTCAGCATCGGAGTAATTTTCAAGGTCGCTTTCTCTTGAAAATGACTTTGCCATGGGCTCGTCAGCGGGAAGGGGCACCTTTACAGTATTTTTTTGCAAGAGCCTCGTCTAATTTAAGAGAAGAAATTATCTTTTGAGCCAGAGCCTTTTTGTCACCTGCAATATCGTCGGCAGAGTATGCAAAAAAGGCCTTGCCTGAGTGCATTTTGATAACGAAACCGCATTCTGACAGGTTGCCTTCCTCAATGAGTGAACTGCGTCTGTCTGCGGCTATTCTGGAAGAGGTTACGTGGCTGCCCAGAATACTTACGTATTCAAAGGAGTCGGAAAGCTCTTTTACAAGAGCCTTGCAGTCTTCTCTTCTTGAATTAAGAAATTCGGAGAATCCCATAGTTTTTACCCTTTCGTTATTTCTTTATCTTTTTACCTTCGGAAACGGTGTTATAAACGGTGCATCCCTCGTCTACCGAGTGGGTAAGCCATACGTTACCGCCGATAACACAGTTATCACCAATATAGGTATCGCCGCCAAGAATGGTGGCACCTGCGTAAATAACTACGTTGTTTCCTATATTGGGGTGGCGCTTTATACCCTTGACGGGGTTGCCGTTTTCGTCTTTTTCAAAGCTCTTTGCTCCCAGGGTAACGCCCTGATAGAGTTTAACGTTTTCGCCCACAACGCAGGTCTCACCTATAACTACGCCGGTACCGTGGTCAATAAAGAAGGACTTGCCGATTGTTGCGCCTGGATGAATATCTATACCCGTCTTTTTGTGGGCAAACTCTGTCATTATTCTGGGGAGCAGAGGGAGACCAAGGTCGTAAAGCTCGTGAGCGGGTCTGTATATGCTGATAGCCTCAAAAGCAGGGTAGGACAGTACAATTTCAACCTTTGAAAACGCTGCGGGGTCTCCGTCGTAGGCAGCTTGTATGTCGGTGTGGAGAAGTTCTGCTATTTTGGGTAGTCTTTCAATAAAATCGGCTGCCAATTTTCTTGCCTTTTCAGCATTATCCTTGCCTAAAACAGATAGACAGATACCGTGAAGGATTGAGTACGTTTCTTCTACTGTTATCTCGCTCATAGCTCTGACGGGCTCGGAAGGAGCAAAGATTTTGGGAAAGAAAAGTATTCTTAACTTTTCTATAAGCAGCTCTGCATCGTTGCGTATCTTTACCGTCATATTATTTGGATACTGAGCAGAGGTGTTTTGCTCTATTGTATCAAGTTTTCCAGCAACGCTGTGGAATATTTCTTCGTATGAAGCCAAGGTGAATTCCTCCTTGAAGGGTTTTTATTACAGTATATTGCCCGCCTTTAAAACGGGTGAAAAAAGGCACAGAAGTGCCTCCGACCTATAAACTCTCAAGGTCAGAAGGTCTTCCGTGCCAGATGATTATCAACGTTCCGTTACCCACTTTTATGCGGGCGGGGGCGCCTATGAATTCGTTACTTACGCCGAGGGGCTCGAAAGGGGAGATGTGGGCATTGTTAAGAGTGTACTTTGCACCCTCAACAGATACCTCAGAGGCTTCGTTTCCCATACAAAAGATTGAGAAAAAGCCGGAAGTGCTCTCTTTAAAGGAGACTTCTCCGTCTGTAATGGCGGTGTATACGGTGGAATCGGGGGTTACTATAAATGCTTTAGCACCTTTTGCGGCAAGCATACATAAGGTCTGAAGGTTTGCCAAGGTATGTTCAGGCCGTACGCCGCCCGTAGCTCCGTATATATAAAAGGTGTCATAACCCTTTTCAAGGCCTAATTTGGCCGCAATACCCGTATCCGTATCGTCCTTTACAGTGGGATACACCAATACTTCCTCAAGATCGGGTTGCTCTTTGAGAGAGTCAAAATCCCCAAGAAGAAGGTTTGGCTTTATTGATGCCGCTTTGAGGTATGAATACCCGCCGTCGGCGGCAATTATAAAGGCATCTTTTGGCGGGGAGAATGTGGAAATGTCAAAATCTCCCGCTCCCACAATGCAGATATTGCGATTCATAGGGAATGTCCTCAGTGATTATTTTATCTCGTGGATCCAGCCCTTGGGAGCTTCTATTCTGCCCATCTGGATACCGGTGAGGGTATCGTAGAGCTTCTTTGTTATGGGACCCATTTCAGTCATGCCGGAGGGCAGACAGATTTCCTTACCGTGGTCAACTATCTTACCAACGGGGGAGATAACTGCAGCGGTACCGCAAAGGCCGCATTCTGCCATATCCTTGAGCTCGTCTATGTAGATTTCTCTTTCCTCTGCTTCAAGACCAAGGTATTCCTTTGCTACGTACATAAGGGAACGTCTGGTGATGGAGGGGAGAATGGTTGATGACTTGGGGGTAACGATCTTGTTATCCTTTGTTACGAAGATGAAGTTTGCACCTCCGGTCTCTTCTACCTTGGTTCTGGTAGCGGAGTCGGGGTAGAGGTTTTCATCATATCCCTGGTTGTGGGCGTCAACGATAGCGTGAAGGCTCATTGCGTAGTTAAGACCTGCCT
>JAZRLW010000096.1:0-10498 GCA_045647025.1 Eubacteriales bacterium | reverse complement strand
GGCACTATCTGTATCCTTGTAGTTGTCAAGGTCAGGTATAAGGCCGTTAACAGAGAAAAGGCCGCCTGCATTTACGATATGTACGCTGGTACCGGGAAGATGAACCTCTTCTCCGGGGAGTATCTCCATGCCCGTGTCTATGCCTTTATAGGTGTCAATGGCAATGAGGGAGGGATAATATCTTTTGTGGTCGGTAACCGTGATAAAATCGTATCCCAAGGCTCTGTAATTTGCACATACTATTGCAGGGTCTTCCGTTCCGTCGGAGAATCTGGTGTGGATGTGGAAGTCTCCGCGGAGAGGAGTTCTTTCCATAAGGTCGGGCTCAAGGGCGCAGATGGCAAGCTGAACCTTTTTCTTTCCCTCGCTGAATATCCTTACTGCGTGTTCACCTTCTCCAAGTGCCTTATATGTAAAGGTTATAGCGCTGTTTTCGTCGGGAGTTACGGGGATAGTGGTAAGATTCCAGGCTGTAAATTCCTTATGTCCCGTACTTGCATTCTTTCTTGTTATTTCAAGATAAAGTTCTTCTTTTTTGAAATAACGTGGATTGAAGATTTTATTTGAGAGGGGGCGAATGGTAAACGTTACCTCTTTGCCAACGGGAAATATCATCGGAGATATTTCAAATTCAAATTCATAAGGAGGTTGTGCCATAAAAGTCACTCTTTTCTTTATTTATTGTCTGTATCTATGAGTATATATTCTTTTGAACCAACACCTAACTCAGCTGCGGCATCAAGGGTATGGATGCCGTTTCTTGATTCGATTCTTTCGAGAAGGTGGTCTCTTCCGGGGTCGCTGGATGCGTATACAAGATCAAGACAAGCCTTGTCTATAGCGACGGGGTCGGTTGATATCAGAATTCCCATATCTTTCATACAGGGATCTTCTGCTTTTGAACAGCAATCGCAGTCAACTGACATATTGGCCATTACGTTGACGTAGGCGATTTTATCTTCAAACATCTTGACTACTGAGGCAGCGGCATCGGCCATAGACTCCAAGAATGAGTCATGGTCTGCATCCCAAAGTATTTCAGGGTCGCCGGCACCGTGGATATATTTCTTGCCGTAGGATGAAGCTACGCCTATGGAGAGCTGTTTTACCGCCCCGCCGAAGCCTCCCATGGGATGCCCCTTGAAGTGGGAGAGGACCAGCATAGAGTCATAGTTTGTAATATCCTTGCCTACATAGTTTTTCTTTATTATCTTGCCATTGGGGATATCAAGTACCAGGTCGGGGCCTTCCGCGTCAAGAATATCCACGTCAAAAAGCTCGCTCCATCCGTGCTGCTTCATTAGTTTAAGATGCTTTTCAGCCGTGTGGCGGCTACCTGCATAGGCGGTGTTACATTCCACTATGGTGCCACCAACCGCATCTATGAGGGGTTTCCAGAATTGAGGGCGGAGGAAATTCTGATTGCCCTTTTCGCCCGAGTGTACCTTAAGGGCGATTCTTCCTTCTAACTCAACGTTGAGCATCCGAAAAAGCTCCAGAGCCTTTTCGGGAGAAACTGTGCGTGAGAAATATACCTTTGGAGTATTCATAGTCTTATCTCCTTACCAGGCAAGTCTGAAGATGTTTTCGGCATCTTCTTTTGTTATTTTAACAAATCCACCGTAGGTTCCGTCGGGTCTGTAATCAAGATTTCCCGCCATAAAGGGGATATCCTCTTCTTTTGCACCGATTTCTCTTAATGTAGTAGGAAGGCCAAGGCCCTTGAAAAACTCACGAAGGGCTTTTATGCCTTCTTTTGCAGTGCTTTGGGGATTTGCTTTGTCAAGTTCTATTTCAAATACTCTGTTTGCCAGCTGGGCAAGTTTGTCAACACCCTTTTCAAGAACATACTCCATCCAGGCGGGGAAGATTACTGCAAGTCCCGCGCCGTGAGCAACGTCGTAAAGAGCTGAAAGCTCGTGTTCAAGGCCGTGGGAGGTCCAGTCCTGCACCCTACCCACGCCGCAGGAATTGTTGTGGGCTAACATTCCCGCCCACATAACGTTTGCTCTGGCCTGATAGTCGGCGGGATTTTTAATGAGCTTGGGTGCCTCTTTTACTACGGTAAGAAGAAGAGCCTCGCAGAGTCTGTCGGTGATTTCCACGTCTTCTGTGGGGGAGAAGTATCTTTCCAGAACGTGAGCCATAATGTCGGCCACGCCGCTTGCTGTCTGATATGAGGGAAGAGTAGCGCAAAGCTCGGGATTCATTATTGAGAATTTAGGACGGAGACACTCGCCGTTTGTTCCCCTCTTTTTCAGAGTCTCTTCTTTTGTAATAACGCAGTTATATGAGCCTTCGCTGCCTGCCGCGGGAATTGTAAGGACTGTACCTACGGGTAATGCCTTTTTAACGGGAGTCTTAGGCTCATGAAAATCCCAGAAATCTCCTTCGTAAAGGGTGCCGAATGCTATGGCTTTTGCAGAGTCGATAACGCTACCTCCGCCTACGGCAAGGATAAAATCAATACCCTCTTTTCGAGCCAGATCGATGCCCTGATATACGAGGCCGCTTCGGGGGTTAGGTTGTACGCCACCCAGCGTGACGTATGCAAGTCCTTCCGATTCAAGGGAGTCGGTAACTCTTTTTAACAGGCCGCTTTTTACGGCAGAACCGCCACCGAAATGTACCAATACCTTGGTTGCTCCATACTCTTTACAGAGCTGACCTGCTTTTGACTCTGTATTTTTGCCGAATTCAAAACGTGTGGGGGAGTGAAAAGAAAAATTTTCCATAAATCATTACCTTTTTTATTCTTCAAACATCCATTCAAGTGCGGCCTTTATCTGTCTGTCCCAGTAGCCCCAGTTGTGGGTTTCGGGCTCTTCGGTGTAGGTTAGGTCGTAGCCGAGAGATAAAGCCTTTTCTTTAAAGTCAATATTGAGGGGGTAGAGTCTGTCATTGGTTCCGCAGGCCTGGTAAAGAAGGGGGCGCTGGGGAGCCTTTGCGCAGGATTCGAGAAGGACCATAGTATCGTCGATTCCCTTGGGGCCTTCTTCTCCGAAAAGATATTCAAGCTCGGGTGTTTTCCATGTCTGGAATCTGTCGCCTATATTGAGGGCTCCCGAGAAGGATGCGGCCTTGGAATATTTATCGGGGTTTGCAAGGGCTACCTTCATAGCTCCGTATCCTCCCATAGAGAGACCTGCGACAAAGGTGTCCTCTCTTTTTGTTGAAACGTTAAATATATGCTTTATAATATCGGGGAGCTCCTGAGATACGTAGGTGTAATATTTACGGCCGTGTTCGTGGTCGGTGTACCAGGTTCTTCCAACTGCAGGCATTACCACGGTGAGATTGTATTTTGATGCATATCTTTCTACGGAAGTCTGTCTTGTCCATGCTGTATGGTCGTCGGAAAGACCGTGGAGAAGATAGAGTACTTTGGACTGCCCTTCTCCTCTTTCGGGGGTAATTACGTTAACGGTTACACCCATTTCCAATGCTCTTGATTTTATTGCAAGTTCGATGAATGCCATAATATTTCTCCTTTTAACAACCCTCGCTGCGTGCGAAAAACTCGGATACCGAGCGACGGAGGGGTGCGTATTTTTCTTCTTTAAACCAATTTGGAGTATTTTTTACAAATGTGTCTGCTGTGTCAGATGCTGCTTCGACAGTTTCAAGGTCTGAAAGCATATCTGCCATTTTAAACATGGGGATTCCGTGTTGACGTACTCCGAAAAAGTCGCCGGGGCCACGTTGCTCAAGGTCTGCTCTGGCTATTTCAAAGCCGTCGTTTGTGGAACAAAGAGCATTGAGCCTTTGAAGGGTCTGTTCGCTTTGAGTATCGGAAATAAGGAAACAATAAGATTTTTGTTTTCCTCTGCCAACTCGTCCTCGCAACTGATGAAGCTGTGAAAGGCCAAATCTTTCGGCGTTTTGTATTATCATTACCGTAGCGTTGGGAACGTTTACGCCCACCTCTATTACGGTGGTAGATACCAGGACGCTTATTTTGTTTTCTGCAAACTCCCTTAATATTCTGTCCTTATCCTTTGGCTTCATTCTGCCGTGGATAAAGGCGGCGGAGGTTTCGGCAAAATACTTTTCTTTAAGCTCTTCAAAAAATCCTTCTACCGCTTTGACGGTGGTGTCCTCGCCTTCTTCCACAAGGGGACAGACTATATAGGACTGAAAGCCCTTTTTTGCCTCTTCTGTAACGTAGCCGTACATTCTATCGTTAGCCTCGGAAGAAAGCAGGAATGTGGAAACTTTCTTTCTGCCTTTTGGCAACATGTCTATTACTGATACCGAAAGGTCGCCGTAAAGAACCATTGCAAGGGATCTTGGAATGGGGGTTGCAGACATTACCAGAACGTGGGGGGAGAGTCCGTCGGCACATTTTTCGGCAAGGACGGCTCTCTGTTTTACTCCGAATCTATGCTGTTCGTCGGTAACCGCAAGAGCAAGGTTTTTAAACTCCACGTCGGGTTCTATCATTGCGTGGGTGCCTATAAGAAGGTCTATTTCACCCGCTTTAAGTTTTTGCTTTATCTTTTTCTTTTGAGCCGCGGTGACAGATCCGGTAAGAAGCCCTACTGTTATTCCGTGAGGAGAGAGAATGTCATTAAGGTCGTCGGCGTGCTGTATGGCAAGTAGTTCTGTTGGTACCATAAGGCAGGCCTGATAACCGCTTTTTATTGCGTTGTAGCATAGGGCGGCAGCAACGGCGGTCTTACCGCTTCCAACGTCACCCTGAACAAGTCTGGCCATGGGAATAGATCCTGCCATATCGGTAGCTGCCTCCGTTATCGCCTTTTGTTGTGCAGGGGTCAGCTCAAATGGGAACAACTTTCCTACCTCGTCCATAGGTTGAGGTTTTATGTGGGTGGCTTTTCCCACGGTATGCTTTCTTTTCAGTACCGAAAGGCCAAGACGGAATATAAACAGCTCTTCGAACCCGAGCCTTTTACGGGCTTGTAAAACGTCATTCCAGTTTGAGGGGAAATGTATTTTTTCGTATGCGTCCGTTCTGGATATAAGCCCGAACTTTTCTATTATTTCGGAAGGAAGGTTTTCGGGGATAACTTGGGAGATAAGACTTTTTCCCGTATCAAAAAGGGTTTTTACGGGAGCGTATATCATTTGCTGAGTGATATCTTTTGTGAGGGGATATTGGGGGCGAAGTCCATCCTGTTTCCCCGTAAAAATGGTGGGGGAAGAGATTTCTTTAAAGAACCCCAATCCCATTGCTTTGCCTATCAGGGTCAGTTCTTGTCCCTCTTTAATGGACGCGGCAAGGAACTTACGGTTAAAAAGGGTCACGCGCACTGTATCGGTGCGGGAGGGGTGACCGTCGTCAATCTTGGGATCGGCATCGGTTACCGAAAAGGTATATATAAGCATATCTCCCCTCACGCGTTTTTCGGTGACGGGAGAACATACTTTGCCGACGACTACGGCCGACTCACCGCTCACGAGGGAGCATATGGGAGTCGGACGGGTCATGTCGATATAATTTCTTGGAAAATAATTTAACAGATCGTAAAGGGTATATATGCCTAACTTTGCAAAAACCTTTGCTCGTTTTTCGCCTATTCCTTTTATCTGTGTGAGAGGAAAGTTTTTCATAACTCGTTACTCTCTTAAGGTTTTATTGGGAAGTTATGCTCTCTTCCACTTAACTCCGTTGGGGGTATCTTCAAGAATAATACCTTTTGCTTTAAGACCATCGCGGATTTCGTCAGCGCGCTTGAAGTCCTTAGCCTTTCTTGCAGCCTGGCGTTCCTCGATAAGCTTCTCTATTTCTGCGGCTTCATCGTCATCGGCCTTTTTGCCCTGATTGTAGAGCAGACCGAGAACGGAGCAGAGCTCCATAAGATAACTTTTTGCAGAGGTGAGGAATTCTTCAGAGTGAGTGCCTTCTGCGGCAGCGCGGTTAATATCTCTTACAAGGTCAAATATTACAGAAAGGCCGTTTGCGGTGTTGAGGTCGTCGTCCATAGCCTCTATGAACTTAGCCTTGTATCCCGAAAGGTCGGAAAGGATTGCTTTTTCTTCTGCGGTAGCGTCCTTTGTCTGTGCGTTTGCGCAAAGGAAGTCAAGATTATCGGCGCAGTTATAAAGTCTGTCAAGGGAAGCTCTTGCCTGTTCGATTACGGCGGGCTCGTAGTTTACGGGCATTCTGTAGTGGCCGGAGATTGCAAAGTATCTCAGGGGTTCATAACCGTAAATATTTGCAAGATCTCTAACGGTAAAGAAGTTGTTTTTGGATTTGGACATTTTTTCGTTATTGATGTTTACAAATCCGAGATGGAACCAGAACTTTGAGAATGTGCATCCGTTAGCACATTCAGACTGGGCTATTTCATTTTCGTGGTGGGGGAACTTAAGGTCGTTACCGCCGCCGTGAATATCTATGGTGTCGCCAAGATATTCTTTTGCCATTGCGGAACATTCAATGTGCCATCCGGGACGGCCGAGTCCCCAGGGGGATTCCCAGGCGGGTTCGCCGGGCTTTGTTGCCTTCCAGAGGGCAAAGTCAAGCTTGTTTTCTTTGGTCTCGTCAACGTCTATTCTTGCGCCTGCTTCAAGGTCTTCAATGGACTGCTTGAAAAGCTTACCGTATTCGTTAAAGGAGTGAACTCTGAAGTAAACGCTGCCGTTGTTTTCGTAAGCGTGTCCTTTTTCTATCAAGGTCTCGATCATGGATATGATCTTATCCATATTTTCGGTGGCCTTGGGGTGGATGTCAGCTCTTTTTACGTTAAGGCCGTCAGCATCGGTAAAATATTCTGCGATAAATCTGTCAGCCAACTCTTTTACGGTAATGCCTTCGTTGTTTGCGCGGTTTATCATCTTGTCGTCTATGTCAGTAAAGTTCTGAACGAATTTTACTTTATAGCCCTTAAACTCAAGATAGCGGCGGAGAACGTCGTATACCATAAATGCTCGGCCGTTACCGATATGGAAGTAGTTGTATACCGTGGGGCCGCAAGCGTAAATTTTTACTGTATCGGACTGGGGAATAAATTCCTCTTTCCTGTTAGTCATGGAATTATAAAGTAGCATTATATCTTATCCTTTCGGTAGTTGTAGGCTTATTTAATATATTCCTTGCACTGCATGTAGTAGGAAATTGCGGAAACCGCTGTTACTGCGGCGCAGAGCCAGGAGAGAATTGCGGGAACGGGAGTGAGGGCGGCGTTAGCTACCGTTACTTCGGGGGAGAGGAGGGCAGCTATCCAAAGGACTGCAAAGGAAACGCCGAGAGATACGCCTTGGGTCATGGTTTTTGCTTTACCCCAGATGTTTGCTGCAACCACTACGTTTTTACCTGCGGCGGCGAGACGGAGGCCTGTTACGAGGAACTCTCTTGCAAGAATGATTATTACGGGGATAGAGGAGATAAGCTCCATATCCACAAATGCCATCATAACACAGATTACCAGAAGCTTATCAGCTATGGGGTCGATAAATTTTCCGAAATTGGTTACAGCATCGTATTTTCTTGCTATCATACCGTCAAAAAGGTCGGTAAGCATGGCCACACCGAAAATGATACCTGCAATGAGAAGCTTCAAGTGAAGGGCCATGGGAGCTGTAAGGGCGTTGGGAATAAGAAATATAAGTATAAAGGGGATAAGAGCTATGCGGATAAGGCATAGAATATTGGGAACATTTTTCATAGAAGTGCCCTTTCTTAAAAGCGGTTGCTGAATGTGCTATATTTTACTACCGTAAAGGTCGTAGTGTTCGTTAGATTCTATTTTAACCTCGTAGAAATTGCCGGGAATACATAACTCTTCGGAAGAGAAGTATACGTTACCGTCAACTTCGGGAGCCTGGTACTGGGAGCGGCCCTTATAAAGTCCGTCCTCGTTCATACCTTCGCAAAGAATGGTAAGAGTTTTTCCTATCTGCTTTTGGGCGGCATCTTGAACTATGCCGTACTGGGTGGTCATAAGTCTTTCCAAACGGCGAGCCTTGGTTCTCTCGGATATCTGGCCGCAGAATGAAGCCGCGGGAGTGCCGTCTTCTGCTGAGTAGGAAAATGCGCCCATATTGTCAAACTTGATTTTCTCAACGAAATCAACAAGCTCTTCAAAGTCGGCCCTTGTTTCTCCGGGGAAGCCCACGATAAAGGTGGTACGGAGGGTGAGGTCGGGCATTTTTTTACGCATTTTTTTTATTAAGCGGGTATAGTCGCTGTTTTTGCCGCGACGGTTCATTCTTTTAAGAATGGAGCCCGAAGCGTGCTGGAGGGGGAGGTCAATATACTTTACAACCTTTTCTTCGGTGGCCATAACCTCGATAAGCTCGTCGGTTATCTCATCGGGATAAAGGTAAAGAAGTCTTATCCATTTAACAGAGTCTATTGCCGCAATGCCTTTAATTATGTCTATAAGGTCGGGATGCATCGTAAGATCCTGGGCTATGAGGTTTATTTCCACAGCCCCATCGTCGGCCAGCTTTTTAGCCTCTGCAAGAACGCTTTCCTTCGTTCGGGGCATAAAGTTGCCTCTGATATAGGGGATAGCACAGTAGGCGCAACGGTTAGAACATCCTTCGGCTATTTTCAGGTATACCGAATAATTGTCGGTGGTAAGAAGTCTTTCTCCCTCGGGATGGGGCTCCGAGAGGGGAACGGATATTTCGGTAATATCCGATTCAAGGGCTTCGCAGATTCTGTCAAAGCCTTTTACGCTGATAATAGCATCAACTTCGGGGATAAGAGATTTTATCTCCTCAGCGTATCTTTGAGCAAGACAGCCCGTTACGATAAGCTTTTTCAGTCCTGCTTTTTTGTATGCGGCGGCCTCAAAGATATTGTCAAGAGCCTCTTCTTTTGCCTCTTTAATAAAACCGCAGGTGTTTATGATTATTGCATCGCATTCTTCGTAAACGTTGCAAAGCTCATACCCTGCATCTACGAGAAGCTTAAGCATTATCTCACAGTCTACCTTGTTTTTTGCGCAGCCCAGAGAAACTACTCCGACTGTACGTATACCGTTATTCATAGTAATCCTCGATGATATAATCGTTATCGAAAGTGTGCATAGCGGCGGATATTTGTCTGCCGCTGTAGCCCTTGCGGACTAAAAATGCGTATATTTTAGGTTTGTTTTCCTTTGTAAGGGGTTGCCCTCGGAGCTTTTTCGAAATAAGGGAAAGAATCTTTTTCTCGTCCTCGTCTTCGGATTTGTCCTCTTTTGCAGCAGCTATAAGCTCCTTTGCCAATTCGGTGGGAATACCCTTTGCACACATGGCGGAAAGTACGCGGCTTTCACCGTACTTTTCTCCGTACCTGCGGCAGAGTATCTCTCCGTATCTTCTGTCGTTGACGAAGTTCTTCTTTACGCATACTGCAACTGCCGCCGCCGCATCCTCTTCGGAGTAGTAGAGCCTTTTGAGTTTTTCAAACATACCCTTTTCCGAATAGTCGCTTCTTTCAAGAAGGCGGTAGGCCTTTTCCAAGGCGGTGCAGTTTGGAGGAACTCCGGGTTGACGTCTTTTATACATTTTGGGTTACTTTATTCTTCGTCGGGGTCGAATCCTGCAGCGGTGAGGCTTACGGATTTCTTTGCCCTTGCTTTAGCGGCATCTACGGTTACAGCCTTCTTTGCTGCCATGGTTTCTGCCTTTTTCTGATTGAGTTCGTTGAGCTTTGTCTCAATGGCCTTCTCTATTTCGGCATAAAGGTCGGGATTGTTCTTGATAGCTTCCTTGGCGTTATCCCTGCCCTGGGCAAGACGTTCGCCGTTGTAGGAGAACCATGCACCGGCCTTCTGTACTATATCCATCTTAACAGCGGTGTCAAGTATTTCACCTTCACGGGAAATACCCTTGCCGAACATAATGTCAAACTCAGCTTCTTTGAAGGGAGGCGCCATCTTGTTCTTAACAACCTTTACTCTGGTGTGAGAACCTACGGCTTCGCCTGCTACCTTAAGGGTTTCAACTCTTCTTACGTCAAGACGTACGGAAGCGTAGAACTTAAGAGCCTTACCGCCGGTGGTGGTTTCGGTAGGACCGTACATAACACCAACCTTTTCACGGAGCTGGTTGATAAATACAACAACGCAGGAGGTCTTTGCGATTATGCCTGCCAACTTTCTCAGAGCCTGAGACATAAGTCTTGCCTGAAGACCCACATGGGCATCGCCCATTTCGTCCTCTATTTCCTGACGGGGAACGAGGGCAGCAACGGAGTCGATTATTATAGCGTCGGTAGCACCGGAGCGAACCAGTGTCTCGGTTATCTCAAGGGCCTGCTCACCGTTATCGGGCTGGGCTACCAGAAGAGAATCTGTATCAACACCGAGATTCTTTGCATAGGTGGGGTCGAGAGCGTGCTCGGCATCTATGAACGCACAGATACCGCCAAGCTTCTGAGCTTCGGCAAGGATATGTAATGCCAGGGTTGTTTTACCCGAGCTTTCGGGACCGTATATTTCAATTATTCTTCCCTTGGGTACGCCGCCGATACCGAGGGCGAGGTCAAGAGAATAGGAGCCTGTGGGGATATGGGCAACGGGAGTGCCGGCAGAGCCGC
>JAZRLW010000095.1:0-1993 GCA_045647025.1 Eubacteriales bacterium | reverse complement strand
CCCGTTGTTTCTCCCGCATACACTTCCGGTCTTGAGGGTACTCCCAATGAGCTTAAGCTCAAGTACCTTGCAGATAACGATTTTGCAGATCTTTCCGGTGAGGCTCTTAAGGAAGCTATCAAGGGCAAGATTCAGGAAAAGGACGGCAACCTTGTAGGTAAGATGATCTCCGAGGGTACCACTCCCAGACGACTGACTGACCTTATCGGTTCTCTTTGCGATCTGACTTCCGGCTCCGGCGACAAGGGTACACCCATTGTTTACATTCAGGGTTACTTTGATAACTACACCACCGAATAAGTAAATAATTTACCGCTCCTACGGGGGCGGTATTTTTGTTGACATTTTATGTTTTTTATGATATAATGCATTCGTATGTGTTGTTTAAAATAATTGATATAAAAAACAAGGAGACCACTTATGAAAAACGTATGTGTTATTACCGGCGGCGGAAGCGGTATGGGCTTTGAGGCCGCAAAGCTTATGTGCAAGGATAAGATAATAGTTCTTGCAGGCAGAACCGTTGCAAAGCTTGAAAACGCAGTCAACACCATAAAAGAGCTTGGCGGCGAGGCTTATGCAAAGGCTTGCGATACATCTGACAGAAACAGCGTAAGAGAGCTTGCCGAATATGCGGCATCCCTGGGTGAGATAAAGAACGTTATTAACTCCGCAGGTCTTTCTCCCGCTATGTCCGACCCCGAAACCATTCTTCGTGTAAACGCTCTCGGTACTGTTTACGTTAACGAGGAGTTCTCTAAACTCATGAACCCCGGCAGTGTTATAGTTGACGTTGCTTCCAACTCTGCATACATTCTGCCCTCCTTTATTATCAATAAGAAGGATTATCTTTTGGCTGATACTGACGAAAGCAAGTTCCTTAAGAAGCTTCTCAAAAAGAGCAGTATGCCCAAGAGTGACTATCAGAAGAGCGGCTTTGCATACTCTCTGTCCAAGAATTTCGTTGTATGGTATGCCCAGAAGACTGCATTTGAATACGGCAAGAAGGGTATCAGAGTAGTATCTCTCAGCCCCGGACTTATAGCTACCGATATGGGTAATCTTGAAGTCAAGGACGGCGGTATGCTCATTCCTTTCTCTGCAGAAGAGCGTATGGGTAAGCCCGAAGAGCTTGGTTACGCACTTGCAACCGTTGCCGATGAAAGAAACGGCTATCTTGCAGGCGTTGACGTGCTTTGTGACGGCGGTAGCACCCACGGCATGAAGGAATTCAAAAAGAAGAGATAAGATATGGAACCTAAAAACTATACAGTAGTTAAAATAGAAGGGGAGTACGCTTACCTCCGTCTTGAAGGTAACCCTTCTTCAGAGGACCTTTTTATAGCCCTCGCTCTTCTTCCCCAAGGTGTGGACGTTGGCACCCGCCTGCATTGGGAAATGTTTGAATATACTATTATCCAATAAACACTCAGCCGCCCCGTAAGGGGCGGCTAATCTTTAAATATTTTGCAAAATCATCGGCCTTCTGTTTTCTTTTGGGTGAACATGTGGTATACTAATAATATAATTTGCGTCTTTGGAGGACGGATATGAAATTTGCCTTTTTTGATACAAAGCCCTACGACAGAGCTTCTTTTGAAAAGCACGGTCAGGAGAAGGGGATAAGGTTTAAGTTTTACGATACCAAGCTCAACGAGGATACCGTTGACCTTGCCACAGGGTGTGACGGTGTGTGCGTTTTCGTTAACGATACTGTAAATAAGGCTGTTATTGACAGACTTTATGAACTGGGTATAAAGATAGTTGCCCTTCGCTGTGCGGGGTATAATAATGTTGATGTTAAGTACGCCTACGGCAAGGTGCATGTGGTACACGTTCCCGCATATTCTCCTTACGCCGTTGCCGAGCACGCCATGGCTATGCTTCTGACCTCCATTCGTCGTATTCATAAGGCGTATATAAGAACCAAGGACTTTAATTTCAGCCTTAACGGTCTTACAGGCTTTGACCTCCATGGCAAGACGGTGGGCGT
>JAZRLW010000094.1:0-17598 GCA_045647025.1 Eubacteriales bacterium | reverse complement strand
TCTTCAAGCTCGCTCTTCAGGTTCTGGATACCCAGTCTGTGAGCAAGAGGAGCGTATACCTCAATGGTCTCAAGGGCTTTTATGCGCTGTTTGTCGGGGGACTGACTGTCGAGTGTCCTCATGTTGTGCAGTCTGTCCGCCAATTTTATAAGTATAACACGGATGTCCTTAGCCATTGCAAGGAGCATTTTTCTTAAGCTCTCAATCTGTTGCTCTTCCTTTGAAGAGTACATGATTTTATTAAGCTTTGTAACGCCGTCTACAAGCAGCGCAATATCTTCGCCGAAGCGCTTCTTTACAGTGTCAAGGTCAATTTCGGTATCTTCCACCGTATCGTGAAGAAGGGCGGCAATTACGGAGCCGGTATCTGCATGGTAGGATATGAGGATCTTTGCCACCTCAATGGGGTGATAAATATAATCCTCTCCCGATTTTCTTTTTTGTCCCTCGTGCGCCTGAGCGGCAAAGGCCAATGCTTCCAGGATCTTCTCTACGTCGTAGTGGTCTTTTCTTCTTTCCAGCGCTTCAAGCAGGTTTTCTGCGTAATTCTTTTCCATAAGATTTTCCTTTTGTGTTATAATATCAGCTTTGCTTTTCCGCTTTTCTGAAGGTTGCGGAGTCGGAAAGGGAGGTTTTTCTTTGGGGATTTGCGGTTACGGAAAGGATCTCATCCTCTGATACCGCTTTCGCTCTTATAAAAGCGTGGTCTATTATCTGGAGCTCGGTCATGGTGTCAAGACAGAGTCGCAGTTTTAAGTAGCTGAAGGTGTTTCCCGTTTTTCTCGTAAGGGCTCGGCATATTCCTAAGGGGCTGATTTTTACACTGTCCGCACCTTTTGCCGAGAGAGTATTTTTTATGTACTTGAACACAGCCCCCACGTCGTCACGGGTTATTCTTTCGTTGTCGGGGATAATGTCTTGCTGAGCCTTGAAGTCCAGATACTGTGTCTTGCTCTTTTCTGCTTGCTTGTGTTCTTCACTTCCAAAGGCATGGTCGGATAGTTCCATGGCTCTTATTACGGAGGAGAGAGAGCGGTTTCCTCTGTAGATATTTTCGTCTACGGTGCAGATGATATTTACTCTGTCACCTACCGAGCAACTCATTTCTTCTGCGGAAGAGGAGAAATTGAGGGCTGAAAAGCTTCTTCCTTCATCATCGGAGAAGGAGATTCGTGCGAATCTTCCCTGGGAAATGGGGAATATATCGGTAATTTTTATGTTCTGTAATCCAAATGCAGGAGTGGGGTTTGCCGCACCGAAGGGTTCAAGCCTTTTTATGGAGTCGTAGGTCTCAAGGGTCATGTCTTCAGCAGAAAGCAGACATTCCGCTTCTTCTGTGGCAAAAAGGGCCTCTTCGGAGATTGTTTTTTCGGCGTATTCGGTAGCGGCCGCCCTGAAGGCCTCAAAATCCTCTTCCTTTACCGTAAGACCCGCCGCCATGGCGTGACCGCCAAACTTGCTCAGCCCCGTGGCCGAGGCGGAGAGCAGGTCGTATATGTTGATACCCTGTCTGCTTCTTCCCGATCCCTTGGCAGTGGTGCCGTCGGTGCAGAAAAGTATGCAGGGGCGACTGTAGGTTTCGGAGAGCCTTGAGGCAACTATTCCGATAACGCCGTTGTGCCAGTCGGGGGATTTTTCTATGATTATCTTGTTTATTTTCTTTGTTGCCAGTCTGTTTTCAACGTCCTTGAGTATTTCGGTTTCCATTTTCTGTCTTTGGGCGTTTTCTTCACAGAGGACTGCCGCCATTTGGTCGGCCTCTGCAGGGTCGGTTGCTGTCAGGAGCCTTACTGCAACGTAGGGGTCGCCTATTCTTCCCGCGGCATTGAGACGGGGAGCTATTCTGTAGGCTACCGTAGAGGCGTCAAGGGGCTTTTCGTCGCTTCCCGAAGCCTTCATAAGAGCCTTTATTCCCACGGGGATATTCTTCTCCATAGACTTAAGGCCGAGAGATACGATAACCCTGTTTTCACCCTTCAGGGGCATTATATCGGCTATGGTTCCGATAGCCGTAAACCCCACGTATTTGAGGGCGTTTTCGGTGCCCGAAAGGGCTTCTATGAGCTTAAACGTAACGCCTACGCCTGCAAGGTTTTCAAAAGGATATTCTGAGTCGGCTCTCTTGGGGTTGACTACGGGACAGGAGGGGATTTCGTCAACTCCGTTTTCGTCCCTTTTGCACTCGTGATGGTCGGTGACCACGCACTTAAGGCCGAGAGATGTGGCGTAAGCGATTTCTTCTGCCGCGGAAATGCCGGTATCGACGGTTATAATAAGCGAGGTGCCGTTTGCCGCTATTTTATCAATGGCCGAATTGTTAATACCGTAGCCCTCTTCAATTCTGTTGGGGATGTAGTAATCAACCCTTGCGCCCACCGATTTAAGGTATCCGTAAAGTATGGTTATGGATGTGATTCCGTCCACGTCGTAGTCGCCGTAAACGGTTATCTTTTCGCCGTTCTCAATGGCTGAGCGAATGATTTCGGTGGCTTCTCTTATATCAGGCATAAGATATGGGGAATGTAGGCCGCTTTTGTCCGAATTCATAAAGGCAAATGCCTCTTCGGCGGTGGTGCATCCTCTGTTGCAAAGAAGGCGAGCGGTTATATTATCAAAGCCTGCGGAAACAAGGGCTTCCACTACAGCGGTATTCTGTTGTTTGATTATCTGTTTTATCATGGTGTCTTTATCTTTTCCGTTATGTAAGGGTACAAATCCCTATTATAATTATATTATAAATTATATTATATCACATTCCGACGCTTTTTTAAAGGTGTATATCTTGACAAAAAGGTGAAATGTGCAAAAGACTACGAGTAAAAAACCTGAGTACGGGTATTTAAAAATTCTTTTTCTAAATCTATTGACAGTGTTATTTTCCCTATGATATAATATTTATGACAAGAGTCTGAACTCTGCTGATTCTTTGCATCATTTTGGCATTTTAATGTGTCTTAATATATAAAGAGATAAGTACATATATATGTTGGAAAGGAGCGCACAAATCATGAAACACATTACAAAAATTCTTATTCTTATCTTGGCGGTATTGCTCCTTGGGGGACTGCTTGCCGCTTGCACTCCCGATACACCTCCCGTTGATGATGGTGCCGAGTGGTTACATAACTCATATATACATTGGCAGGTGGGGGATAACGGAGAAACATTAAACCGCGGCGACCATAGCGGCGGTACGGCCACCTATGACTCAAAGCCTATTTGTGACGTGTGCGGTAACGAATACGGCGAACACTTGCATAAGGGTGGAGAGTGGATGCATAATTCTTCTTACCATTGGAAATCTTGCGAGTGTGGCGCAAACTTAAACTACGAAGAGCATAGTGGCGGTACAGCTACATATGAATCGGGGCCCATATGTGAAGTATGCGGTAAAGAATACGGTAAACACTTACATCAGTTTGACGCGACGGGCTATGACGACACTTCCCATTGGAATGAGTGCGCTTGCGGACAAAAAGCCGGTAAGGAAAGGCACTCCGGCGTGGGCGTGGGGACAATCGGGGATCCAAGGCGAGTTTGTGAAGAATGCGGTCACGAATACACCGTTCACGTTCATCAAGGGCAGGGAGAATGGTTGACTTCTGAGGAGAGACATTGGAAACTTTGTTTCTGTGGCGAAGAATGCGATTACAGCGCGCATTTCGGGGGCTTTACCACTTCTACCGCAGGTCCTATTTGTGAAGCGTGCGGAGTAGAGTACGGGCCTCCGGGGACTTCAGACTTTGATGAGGTTCGTGGGCTCATGAGGGGCATATTATCTTCACACAATGATTTTGTGAGTATAATTATGCCAGAAAATAGTTATATTGATCCCTTTCGTTATATAACGAATAAGGTAGATAACATTGTGAGTGTTATATATATGCCTTTGTATTGGGTATATTACTTAAGAGAAAACGGATATCCTGAAACTGCAAACGTAGTACAGAGCGAGAAGCAAATAATCGGGTATATTTTGGATGGTGTAAAGATTCAGGCGGTACCCCTTATTGACGTAGAATATACAGCGTACGATAAAAACGGTAATATCATTAAAATTATAGATAAAGACGGCATAAATCCCGTAACAGAAAAACTTAAGGAAATGCTTTCTACAGTATATGATATAAGAAGCGGAAATCCATACGTGGGGGGAAGTACTCTTAAAATGGATGGTTCCACTTCGACTATTCCGTTGGAGGTGGCGTTCAGAACGGGCTACTATGGGGAAAGCAAGGAAATAGCTACAGAAACTGTAGTCCATAACACGACCTACGGGTCTTTCTACAATTTGCAAGAGGGAAAATGCGACCTCATATTTACCACGCCTCTTTCCGCAGCGCAAAGAGAAGAGGCCAAAAATAGAGGTATTGACCTCGCGGAAGTGCCTATTTGTATGGAAGCATTTGTCTTTGTGATCAATGCAAACAACCCCGTTGAAGAGCTTACAGTGCAGCAACTTAAGGATATATATTCCGGCAAGATAACTAACTGGAAAGATGTTGGTGGTAATGATGCTCCAATTGAGGCATTTCAAAGAAATCTTACCTCAGGTAGTCAGAACTATATGATGCTCTTTATGGGCGATACGCCACTTATGGAGCCATCTACGGAGATAGTTCCTGCAACTATGGAAGGACTGGTTGATGTTCTTGCCAATTATGATAATGCCCTAAATTCAATAGGCTACAGCGTATATTCCTATGCGGCAAATATGTACGTGGATGCGGGTAAGATAAAGTTTATAAAGGTCAACGGAATAGCCCCCACTCCCGAAACCATGGGCGACCTGACCTATCCTTTACTTAACTACAACTACGCAATATACGATAAAAATAACTCCAATCCCGAAATAAAAGAAATGGTAGATTGGATAATTTCCGAAGAAGGTCAGCAGGCCGTTATGGAGGGAGGATACGTGCCTCTTCAAGGTGGAGAGCTCCCAGGATACGTAATGGAAACTATCCTGAAATTCTATGAAGCAACAGGTACAGGAAGAGAAGCTACCACTGAACGTCAGGATGGAATGGCTTCATATGTTTCCATCCCCGTAAAAGTTGAATATCCTGAAAATTATGAGAAAAGCAGCTTAGCTTATCACCATAGCTCTAATAGTATCTATCCCATTATTTTCGGTGCAAAATATACCATTGACGGACTCGTAAACGAAGAACTTGAAAAGGAAATTAACGATTTCATTGCTACCGCTGTAGCAGAAGTAGAGTCAAAATTCCCCGAAATGTACAAAGCCTTTATAGAACACCGTCTGGCAGGAGAGTACATTGCGTTAAGACACTCTTCGTCAATGGTAGAAGTATCGGGGAAAAACGGTTATATTTCAATAGTGGTATCCAATGGTTACGAAAACTTTAATGCTGATGCAGAGTTTATTCACCGATATCACGTAATAACTGCGACTTACGATCTTCGTACAGGCAAGAGAGTAGAATCTCTTTCCGACCTTTTCCCTCAAGACCTAGAATTCATGGGCGCTCTTACAGATGATTTGTTATATGATATTAATTATTTATCAACAAGTTATTATAGTCGTCTTTATGGCTTTTACGATGACTTCATTGCACTTGCAGAGAAAGAATCTTTACTGTTTACATACAATACAATTATCTTCCCTGTAAACGGACGTTTTGCACAATACGGTTGCGAACTCTCCTTCTCTGCTGATTCATTAGTTACGGAATACTGCGATATGAAGCAGTTCTTTACCGAGGATTTTGAAGGCAGGATAACAGAATCGAGAGTAAACGAAGCTCTTGGCAGAGAAAACTTTATTTCTATCGGCGGCAGCAGTAACTCGGGTGTATACTATCCTGCCGATGCGAATTCCGCGTTGGAAAAAGTGGCAAGATATCTTGCTGAGCATATTGAACAGTTTGTCAGTGAAGAGATAGCCCTCAAGATGTATTGCGATGCAGGACATGCCGAAGTGGTAACCGTAGAATACACATTCCCTATATATCTCCCAACCAAGGTAGGGGATGTATACTATCGGTTCGATCAATGTGAGGATGCTTGGGAGAATATATATTATGCCTACGATGCCCAAGGGAATATAGTATCTGATGAAAATGTGATGGTGGGGTATGAAGATCTTCGGAATATAAATCATCCGTATTATTTCTATCAGGATACCGGCGAACCTGTAATCGTAACCCTTAAAGATGGTTGGGAAGAGAGTGCTAAGTTACGGTGGCATAGCGGAGATATACCTTTTTCATCAAAATACGGAGATGAAGACGTAATAGATATCTTTTACATCGACTTTTGGACTGGAGAATGTTTATTTACTGTAAATGGAGATTTTGTTAACGCTCAAATCGTAGTTCCTTTAGATTATATTGCTCTTAGCTAAATCATTGTAAAATAGAGAAGAACGGAGCCCTTTCGGGCTCCGTTCTTCTCTATACTGTTTATTATTTTTTAACGTATTCTCCGAACTCTTCCACAAATCTCCAGAGCTTTTTTTCGGCCTCGGCATTACTGTCGCCTTTAGTCATTACGTAGACCTTTATCTTGGGTTCGGTGCCCGAGGGCCTTATAACGAGAACTGTGCCGTCTTCAAGCTTATAATAAAGCATATTTGACTTGGGAAGTCCCCAAAGACCTTGGCTGAAGTCGAGAACTTCGTTGACCTTGTATCCGCATACTTTTTCGGGATATTCTTGGCGGAGAGATGCCATTTTTTCGGCCATCAGCTTGAGGGGAGAGGCTCCTTTTATAAGGATATCCACTGTCTTTTCTCTGAAGTAACCGTGCTTTTCAAAAAGCTGCATCAGTACGTCGTAGAGGGTGAGTCCCCTTTCCTTGTAGAATGCGGCGGCTTCTGCTACCATAAGGGCGGCCACAACGGCGTCCTTATCTCTTGCGTGCTCGCCTATAAGGGAGCCATAGCTCTCCTCGTAGCCGAATATATACTTATATTCGCCGCTTGCGTTAAACTGCTCTATCTTTTCACCGATAAATTTAAAGCCCGTAAGAACGTTAAATACGGCAATGCCTTCTTTTTTGCATATTTCTGCACCAAGCTCGGAGGTTACTACGGTCTTTACCATAGCTCCGTTTTTGGGGAGGGTGCCTTTTGCCTTGTTTGAGCTTATAATATATTCAAGAAGTATAGCGCCCGTCTGATTTCCGGTGAGGACTTCAAATTCGTCCTCCTTGTTTCTTACCAGTACACCTATTCTGTCGGCATCAGGGTCGGTACCGATTATAAGCTCCGCGTCCTTTTCCTTTGCTATATGCATAGCGCTGGCAAAACCCTCGATATGCTCGGGGTTAGGGGAGATTACGGTGGGGAAGTTGCCGTTGGGGTCCATTTGAGAGGGAACGGGAATAACGTTTGTAAAACCTGCTCTTTTTAGGACTTCGGGAACCAATCTTAATCCCGTGCCGTGGAAGGGGGTATATACTATGGGCAGGTCGGACTGCCTTTTGCAAACCTCGGGAGTAATTTGTGCTTTCAGTATGGCGGAAAGGTACTTTTCGTCAAACTCTTCTCCCAGAACGGTAACGTGGCTTTCGTATTCTTCCTTTGTGGGGAGTTTGGCAAAGAAAACGTCGTTTTGGTTCATTACAGAGGCAATCTTATCCGCCTGCTGTAGTGATATCTGTGCTCCGTCGCTCCAATACACCTTATAGCCGTTATACTGCCTGGGGTTATGAGATGCGGTGATATTTATACCTGCGGTACAGCCAAGCTCTCTTACTGCAAAGGACAGCTCGGGGGTGGGGCGGAGTGACTCGAAAAGATAGGTCTTTATGCCGTTTGCCGCAAATACCTCAGCCGTTCTTTTTGCAAATTCGGGTGACATTATGCGGCTGTCATAAGCGATAACGGCACCTTTTTTTGCGCCGTCAGGCTCCTTGAGTATAAGTTCTGCCACAGCCTGAGAGGCATGGGCAACGGTGTAGAGATTCATTCTGCTGGTGCCGGGGCCTAAGATTCCTCTAAGGCCTGCGGTTCCGAAATTAAGGTATGAAGAAAAGCATTCTTCTATTTCGGATGGGGAGAAAAAGCCAAGTGCTTCTTTTGTGTCGCCGTCAATTATGGGAGAATTAAGCCAACTTATATAGGTCTGTTGAGCATTCATTGTATGCTTATACCTTTCGCGTTTATTTGCCTTACTCCGCGATGGCTTCCTCCAGCGCGGTAGCGAGCTGATCGGGGCAGGAGGTAGGTCTGGGGCCGCAGCAGGTGCCCTTGAGTCTGGCTATAACGTCTTCGGCTTTCATGCCGATAACCAGCTGGGCGATACCCTTGGTGTTGCCGTTGCAACCGCCTACAAACTCTGCCTGTTCGATTATATTATTGTCATTGAGGACAAGCTTTATAGCTCTGGAACATGTCCCTTTAGTTTTATATTCAATAGTTTTCATGATTATTCCTTTCTTTAAACAATTCGGTTGAATTATTTATGATACGTTATATTATTTTGTATTGTGAACGCTCTGTATATCTGTTCGAGAAGAATTACTCTCATAAGCTGATGGGGGAAGGTGAACTCTGAAAATGAGAGCTTGAAGTGTGCCTTTTGCTTTACCTCTGCAGCAAGTCCTTCGGAGCTGCCTATGATGAAGGTTATCTCGGATGTCTGCAGGGTAAGCTTATCCATTTTTTCGGCAAGAGCTTCGCTTGTCATCTGGGTTCCTTCAACACAAAGGGCGATGTTGTACCCTTTCATTTTTGAGAGTATCTTTTCTTTTTCCTTTTCGGGAGTCTGTTCCGGAAGCTCAATTACCGTAAGGCGGCAGAATCGGGAAAGTCGTTTTTCGTATTCTGCGGCGGCCTCTCTGAGCCATTTTTCTTTAAGGTTGCCTACGCAAAGGATGTTAACGTTTATCATTGTGTCCTCCTTAAAGAGTAATGATTCCGGAAGGATTATTGCGAGGCGCAACGCTTATGTATACATCCCCTTGACCTTTAGCCGAGCCTATAACGGCTCCGGTCTTAGCCAGGGTTGAGGATACCGTTTCCAGAGCCAGCGTGGGCAGATTGTTTTCTGCACTCAGGTGGGCGAGAATCACGTTTTTGATTCCTTTATCGCATACCGAGGAGAGAAATTCACCCGCCTGGAGGTTTGAAAGATGTCCATGAGAACCTCCGACTCTACGCTTTAGCATGGGGGGATATCTGCCGTTCCAAAGCATATCAAGGTCGTGGTTTGATTCCAGAATAAGGGTGTTGCAGCAGGATGCTGCGGAGAGGATGTCCTCATTGTATTCACCCAAGTCGGTGATTATTCCCACGTTCCCCTTTTGAGTTTTTATTATGTATCCAACGCTTTCTGCGGCGTCGTGGGAGGTGGAAATTGAGGTTATCTCAAAATCTCCCTTTACAGCTCTTGCGCCTGTGGGCATACACCGAAAAAGAGAAGAATCTATATCGGGGATAGCCGTTTCTATGGCATCAAGGGTTTTCGCATTTGCAATAACGGGGATGTTATAGTGTTTTAGCACGGTTTTCAGGCCGCTTATGTGGTCGCTATGCTCGTGAGTGATGAATACAGCCTCAATTTTATCCAAAGAGGATCCGATGCTCTGCAGGGCCGCCTGTGTTTTCTTGACACCGCCGCCAACATCTATCAGTATACCTCTTCCGTTTACTTCAACGTATGTGCTGTTTGCACTGCTACCGCTGAACAGGGTGGAAACTTTTACGTCCATTACTGATTTCTTTCCGTATCTATATCTAAAATGAAAGTTCAAATGCGACCTATCCTTGACGGGGTGCGGCTACATTTGAACTTTTAAGGTCAACCTATTTGTCTGGATTCTTCGGACTGTTTAAGGGGCTCGTCCTCTTCGGACACCTTTTGCATTGCGGCGCCGAGGGAGCGGAGCTTTTGAACAAGATCCTCGTATCCTCTTTCAACGTGCTTTATATTGCCGACTTCGGTTATTCCTTCTGCGCAAAGTCCTGCAATTACCAAGGCCACACCTGCGCGGAGGTCACAGGCGTTTACGGTCGTGCCCTGTATCTTTTCCACGCCTTCAACTACGCACATTCTACCGTCAACTTCTGCCTTTGCCCCCATTCGGCGGAGCTCGTCGATATATCTGAATCTGTTATCCCAAACGCCCTCCGTTACTATCGACGTGCCCTCTGCCAAACAAAGCATGGTGGTTATCTGGGGCTGCATATCTGTGGGGAAGCCGGGGTAGGGAAGGGTTTTTATGTTATTCTTTTTGAGTCTTACGTTCCTATCTCTTGAAACGATTACGTAATCGTCACCTTCGGTAACGGTGGCTCCGCATTCTTCAAGCTTTGCGGCAATGGTTTCAAGATGCTTGGGGATAACGTTGGATATCCTTACCGCGCCTCCCACAGCTGCTGCCGCAACCATATAGGTGCCTGCCTCGATCTGGTCGGGGATTATGGTATAAGTCTTGCCCGTAAGCTTCTTTACGCCGCGAATTTTGATAATATCGGTACCTGCGCCCTTTATATCGGCACCCATAACGTTAAGGAAGTTTGCCGTGTCAACGATGTGGGGCTCCTTGTTTGCGTTATCAATAATGGTGGTACCCTCTGCAAGAACTGCCGCAAGCATAATGTTTATGGTTGCGCCAACGCTTCGTACGTCCATGTATATGTTCGTGCCTTCAAGCTTTTCGGCTTTCGCGTTGATGATTCCGTGCTCTATTTTTATTTTTGCGCCGAGAGCCTCGAAGCCCTTAATGTGCTGGTCAATGGGGCGGACACCGAAGTCACAACCGCCGGGAAGTCCAACCTTTGCCTGCTTGAATCGGCCGAGAAGAGCGCCTATAAGGTAATAGGATGCTCTCATTCTTCTGATAGAGTCGAAATCTGCAACGTAGCTGTTTATGGGTGAACAGTCTATTCTTGCAGTGGTTTTGTTGAGGAATTCCACGGATGCTCCCATGCTCTTGAGAATATCAAGCATAAGCATAACGTCGCTTACTCTCGGAACATTTTCAATCACGCAGGGGCCGCTGACCAGAATTGTAGCAGGGATTATCGCTACTGCCGCATTTTTGCCGCCGCTGATAGATACCTCTCCATGAAGAGGTTTTCCACCGGATATTACGTATTTTTCCATAGTATACCGGATTCCTTTCGTTTTATTTTGTGTGTTGTGTGTTCTCTTCGGCCTTATTATGCTGAAAAAATCAGATTTTAAGCCTTGTATTTTATTGATATTTTTTATGATTAGGGTAGCTTGTTTTTAATATAGGGCAGGGGATCCATATATTCCTTTGTTTTGGGATTATATACCGCAAAATGGAGATGGTTACCGGTACTGTTGCCCGTACTTCCGACATAGGCTATAGTTTGTCCCTGATATACCTTAACTCCAACCTTTATACCCTTTGCAATACTGCTTGAGTGGCCGTATATGGTCCATATTCCGTTGCCGTGGTCAATCTTTACATAGTTTCCGAGCCCTGCTTCGGAATACCCCTTTTCAACCACAGTACCTGCATCAGCTGCATATATGGGAGTTCCGTAGGCTGCGGCAAGGTCAAGACCTCTATGGAAGTCACTCTTCCCACGGAGGGTACGCCAACCGAAGTTTGAGCTTATTCTTCCAAAACCACTGGCCTTCAAGGGGAATATAAAGGTTCCGGAAGGAGCTATTTTCTTCGTTCCCACAAGTATTTGCTGGGATACAGCATCCTTTGTTTTGGTCTTGCTCAGTTCGTTTCGGGATATTTCTATGCCGTTTACGGATCTTACCTCTGCGGTAACGGAATAGCTTCCGTTACTACCCTTGTTTTTAACCTGGGTCTGATTTTCGTAAAGGTCGTCCGTCTGTACGTATTTTGTAGTATAGGGGATTACCTCGGTATATGTAACCGTTCTTATGGTTTGTACCGTAATCTGGAGAGAGGGTTTACCAACCTTGATAACGTCACCCCTTGATACAGAGAGGTCAGGGTCGCCGTTTATAAGCTTGAGAACGGGAACGCTGAGGTTAAATTCCTCTGCAATAGAGGATATTGTGTCCCCTTTTTTAACGGTATACGTCTGGTCTGTTGTGGGCTTTGTAAAAAGCTCAAGCAGGTCGTCGTAGTCCATTATGTAGTTCTTTGAATAGGTGTCTCTTAAAACTTCAATGTCGTTTACTATTTTATAGGTCTCGCCCTCTTCACCCGAAAGATAGTAGGATACCAGTTCTGATTCGAGTTTTGAGAATACGGATTCCGATCTTGCGGAAGCTATCATCTGTCCGTCAAGGAAAAATCCGTAATATTGGCCTATATAGTTGTCAACCACTTTCTGAATTGCCGAATACACTTCTTCGGGGTCGGAAAATTCGTCATTGGAGATTATCTCAAGACCTATGGTGGATGCCGTATCCATGGTATATTCTTCACCTGTACGGTGAACCACCGATTCGGCTATCTTTGTAGATATCTCTTCGTAGGCACTGCTACTTTCCAGATATCCGATAGTTTCTGCACCCATTTTTATGCTGACCGCAACCGAGTGGGTTGAAAGCCACCATACTGAATATATCACTATGGCAACTCCGCATAAGGGGGTAACTATCGGCATTATTAAACGTAAAATTCCGTATATGGTAAGCCAGACCACACGCGTAAAATTAAGCATGTACTGCCAGACTTTGTACCCAAAATTTGCGCCTCTCGTTTTTGCTGCGGAAAGTTTAAGGGGTTTTCCGTTATAGACAAATTCAGCAAGCTTTGACAGAAGCTGCTTCATAGGGGAGGCAAGTCTTATCAAGCCTGTCCTTTTTAAAAATCTTCGGAAGGCTTTCTTTGCTTTTGAGCGTCTTTTTCTTGCTATAGGGCCGTCTTTGATGACCGTAGTCTTGCGCACGACCGTATGCAGTTCTTCGGTATTTTCAGAAAAGGAATGAGATTGGGTGCGTTTGTCAACCCGTACTCGCTCGGTGACCGTATCTATGTATACGTTACGAGGCAAAAATATCTTCCTTTCCTTTATGTTTTTGTGTGTATTGATAAGGTGTTTTGATAATAAAGGCGGCAAAACACCATTATTCTATTCTATATTATACAATATTTTTTTCTATAATGCAAGAGGGAAAAAAGTATTTAATCTTTACAGTATTAAAATTTAACATAAAGTTCGGAGATTTTGACCCACATTCTCCCTGTTTTTCCTTTATTTGCAAGAAAATACCCGCCGGGTAATCGGCGGGTTCTTATATTTATTCGTCTTTAAATCTTTCGTATACGTCGTTTTTACGGAGTCCGAAATTTTTTGCGGTTTCTTTTGCGGCTTCGCTCTTTGTTTTTCCCTGGGATACAAGGCTGTGGAAGAGGCTGTCAATATCTTCATCCGTGACCTCGGGCTCATCGGTTTCCTGTTTTCCGGCTACTATAAGTACGAATTCTCCTCTGGGGAGGTTGTCTTCATAGTAGTCAATAGCTTTTCCCAAAGTTGTGAGAAGAACCTCTTCATATATTTTGGAAATTTCTCTGACTAAAGAAATCGGTCTGTCAAGTCCGAATGTGTCGGCCAAAGCTTTGAGGGTGGTTTTTAAATGATGGGGAGCCTCGTAGAATATCATTGTTCGGGGCTCATCTTTCAGGGTGGACAAATGCCTGTCCCTACTGTTTTTAGCGGTGCTTAAAAATCCCTCAAATGTAAATCTTTTGGTGGATATACCTGACATAGCCAGCGCTGTAACCGCAGCACAGGGGCCGGGGATTGCACTTACGGTAAGACCGTTCTGATGACACTGCATAACCAGTTCTTCTCCGGGGTCAGATATAGCCGGCATTCCTGCATCTGTTATAAGCGCGCAGGTCTCCCCGTTGAGAAGTCTGTCAATTATGATCTGGCCTCTTTCGGTGCGGTTATGCTCAAAATAGCTTATCATGGGCTTTTTAATATCAAAAAGCTTCAGCATTACGCCCGAATTACGAGTATCCTCTGCGGCAATAAAGTCAACCGAGCGAAGTATTTCCAGACATCGGGGCGACATATCGGACAGGTTGCCTATGGGAGTGGGTACGCAGTAAAGAGATATCTTTTTATCCATGGCCTTATTATCCTTTCAGATTTCTGTCAAAGCCGTATATTCGGCATAGCTCGGGGGTATAGTTGCCGTTTTCGTCGGTTATGTAAAGGGGTTGATGCATAATAAGCTCTTTGCCGCCGCCCTTTCGTCCTTCTATGAGTATAAGCTCAGGTTTTTTATCAGGACGAGATATAACGGGCATGAGCTCTTTGGGTTCAATGGAATTATTTCGGAAGGCCTCGAAAATATCGGCCAATCTTTCGGGTTTGTGCACCATGCAAAGTCTTCCGCCGTGCTTGAGCAGGGTTTTTGCAGCCATTACAGTATCTTCAAGGGTGCAGGAGACTTCTGACCTCGCACTTTTTTTGCTGTCTTTTGGCGTTAGCCCTCTATCCTCTTCAAAATAAGGGGGATTTATAGAAACCAGGTCAAATGTTCCGTGAGGAAGTCGGGGGAGAGGGGGATTTTTCGGGGTTATTTCTTTTATGTCCTGATTTACGGCAAACAATGTGGTAAGGCCGTTCAGTCGGACGGATTTTTCAAAAAGTTCTACTTGATTTTTCAGTATTTCAACCCCAACGATTTCCTTGTGTGGAGCCAAGGAAAGAAGAAGGGGAATGATTCCGTTACCTGAACAAAGGTCAACGGCGGTGGCAAACTTCTTTCTTCTGCAAAACCAGGCCAAAAGGATGGCATCCGTTCCGAACTTGAAGCCATCTTGATTCTGATATATTTTCAAATCCCCCACCTGGAGATCTTCTATGATTACAGACACGGCTTTCCACCTCCGTTTCAGAGAAAAAGCCGCATACCCTGTATGCGGCTTTTTGTAACTTTAATTTCCGTTTGAAAAGACAGATTAGTCCTTCTTTTCAGCGGCAGCGCCAACAGGACAAGCAGCAGCACAAGCGCCACAGTCGATGCAGAGTTCGGGATTGATAACGAACTTGCCATCGCCTTCGGTAATAGCTTCAACAGCACATTCGCCCTGGCAAGCGCCACAAGCGATGCATTCATCACTAATAATGTGAGCCATAGTAAAATCCTCCTGTAAAATTATGTTAGGATTTCAGCCCTTGGCCAGAGCCTTGGGATGATACGTTAACATTATAACACTCTATAATAGATATTGCAAGTCTTTTTGCAAAATTTTCAAATGATATTTGTGGAAAAATGATTTTATTCTCCATCATCTGCAGTTTTTTCTTCCGTTTCACCTGTTTCTTTGCCGGAAGAGGTGTTGCTGCGGCTTAATATCTTCACGTCTTCCATTTTGTAGGTCTTGGGTACGGTATCTGCTCCTTCAAGTCTTACTCTGACAAATTCGCCCACTACGTTTGATTCGGTTACTACGCCTCTGCCGTCGGGTGTCTGGACGGTATTACCCGAGCGGGGCATGGTTTTATAGGCATCTTCGTAAACTTCCTGCTCAAAATTAAGACAGCAAATAAGCTTTCCGCAGGCGCCGGATATTTTCTGGGGATTTGTGGAAAGGGATTGATCCTTTGCCATCTTTACCGAAACGGGAGCGAATTCGCTGAGGAACTGGGCACAGCATATCTTTCTGCCGCAGATCCCCAAGCCGCCCACGGCCTTGGTTTCATCTCTTACTCCTATCTGACGCAGTTCAATTCTGGTTCTGAATACGGCTGCCAGGTCTTTTACCAGCTCGCGGAAGTCAATTCTTCCCTCAGCCACGAAGCAGAATATAATTTTGTTGTTATCAAACGTGTATTCTACGTCTATAAGGGTCATTGCAAGGTTATGCTTTTTAATTCTTTCCTCGCATATTTCAAATGCCGCCTTTTCCTTTTCCGCATTCTGTTCTTCCTGCTTTATATCTGCGGGTGTTGCCACTCTGATAACGCTGGAGAGGGGCATAAACTTATCGTCCTCTTCCACCATGCGGTTGGGTACGACTACCGTGCCTATTTCAAGACCTCTTACGGTCTCTACAATAACCCTTTCGCTATAGGGTAGATTGAGTCCTTTGGGGTCAAAATAATATATCTTTCCTGCTTTTTTAAAGCGTACACCTACTACTTCTATCAATTTTATATGCCTGACCTTTCCGTATTATTAACAGATAGTTTATATACCATTTATCTTGACTGTCAGATAAGAAAGCCAAAGATTTATATTCACGTTTGCCGATGCCGTTCTGGAGATTATTCCGTCGGTTACTTCCTTAACCGCCATGGCTCTTTTTAACTTTTTCTCGTCTCCGTTTATTGCGGCATCCTTTATTTCTCGGTTCATTATATCCGAAAGTTTTCTTAAAAACCGTCCGAATGCTTCTCTTTTTTCTTCCTTTGCGGCGTTTTCTGCCGTCGCGGCAGAAATGAGCATGGCTTTACCGTCTCCCCTTAATGCCGCCGCGGCAAAGTCCTCTACGGCTTTGTCCTCTGAATCTTCGGGAAGTGCTGTATAGTCTGTCCTCAGAGCCAAACACCTGGATCTCAAGGTTTGAAGGAGAGATTCGGGGGATTGGGCAACGAATATGAAGGCATTCCCTGCGGGGGGCTCTTCTATTGCCTTAAGGAGAACGTTTTGTACCTGAGTCTTAAATTTATCAGCGTTATCAAAAAGAAATACTCTGCATACTCCCTCTGTTGGCGAGAAATACATTCCCTCAAGAAGGGTTCTTATTTCCTGGGTTGAAACTGTTCCGTCTACCTTTATAAGGTCGGAGTTGTTTCCTGTAAGGGTTTTTTTGCAGGAGCGGCAGACTCTGCATGGTACGGTAGAGCCGTCGTTTACAAGACTTTTGTCGCACAAAAAGGCCTCGGCCAGTCTGTTAGCAACGGTATGTCTGCCCGAACCTTCCTCCCCGTATATGAGATAGGAGTGGAATCTTGTGTTTTTCAGTATTTCTTTTATGCCGTCGTTTCCCTGCAGATCGCTTAGATCAACGGGCGGGAAAGTTCTTTTTATATCCGACACAGTTATCTTGTTCCTCCATATCTCAGTTATGGGTGGTGTAAGTTATGCGATTACCTCTACGTATTTTTTGTGCGCTGAAAGTGTTTTTGCTGTTTCCTCCGAGATTTTCTCGCCGATTACGACTATAGCCATTCCGGGAGGGCAGGTAGCAAAGGTTTCTGCTGATACCCTTCCTGTCGATGCCTCAGACGGTATATATTCCGTTAAGGAAAGAAGGGCTTCTTTGAGAGAGAGAACTCTTTGGGGAGGTTTTGGTAGTTTTACCTTCTTATGAGGAATAGGAGCTTTTTTTTCTACTGATGCAAGCGCCGAATACAGCGCGTCCATATCCTGGTCAGTATTAAAGGGGGAGAAGAGGGCTACCAAAGCGCAATCTCTTGTCATTTCGGCAAAAATGCCTCTTTTTTCAATCAGCGCTGCTACTTCATTTCCATAGTATCCCATTGGGAAGGTGTCTATGCAAAGTCGGAGGGTGTCACTATTTTGATTACGGAGTACACCGTAGCCTAAGGTCTCTATTTTATTTGCCAACTCTTCTACTCTGGTTGCTGTTTTGAGATATTTTTCAGTATTCTCAGAAAGATGAGCTATACCAAAGTCCACCGATGCCAGTATGGGGAAGGATGGGCTTGTTGAGCCAAACATTGCCATATGTTGTTTGATT
>JAZRLW010000093.1:0-1876 GCA_045647025.1 Eubacteriales bacterium | reverse complement strand
CGGAAACCTTCTTTCTGATGGCTTCTCTGTAAGCAACCTTAGGCTCTTCAAGAGTAACGCCAACGTTGAACTTGGACTTCAGCTTGGAAGCGATGATGCTAAGATGCATTTCACCCATACCGCTGATAACCATCTGCTTGGTTTCTTTGTTGTTCTTATAGGAGAAGGTAAGGTCTTCTTCAGCAAGCTTCTGGAGGCCCTGGGAGATCTTATCTTCGTCACCCTTTGCCTTGGGAGCGATAGCCATGGTAAGGCAGGGCTTGGGATATTCAATGGGTTCAACCTCAACCTTTGCACCTGCAGCGGCGAGGAGGTCGCCTGTAGCGGCGGTCTGAAGCTTGGTCATAACGCCGATGTCACCTGCGCCAAGCTCGGTAACTTCGGTCTGGGTCTTGCCCTTGATGGTGTATATCTTACCTATCTTTTCAGCGGTATCTTTGTTTACGTTGTTAAGAGTCATACCGGGCTTAAGGGTACCGGAGAGAATCTTGAAGAAGGACATCTTGCCAACGAAGGGGTCAGCAACAGTCTTGAATACGTAAACTGCGGTGGGATCGGTTTCAACAGCCTTGGGGGTGGGGATATAGTGAGCCAGGAAGTGGAGAAGGGGCTCAAGACCCATAAGCTTGAAGGGTGAACCGGACATAACGGGAAGGATGGTGTTGGTTTCAAGACCGTGAACAAGACCCTTCTTGGTTTCTTCTACGGTGAATTCTTCGCCTGCGAAGAACTTTTCCATCATCTCGTCGGAGGTTTCTGCGAGAGCTTCTCTGTAGCCTTCCTTGAAGTTTTCAAGAAGGTCGTTCATGGAAGCGGGAATGGGAATCTCGATTCTCTTGCCCTTTTCAAATCTCTTACCGGTCATATCGTTAAGGTCAACGTAACCGATATTCTTGCCGTTGTCATCGTAAATAGGAGCGTTTATAGCACAAACCTTTGCACCGAAGGTGGTCTTAAGGTCGGTATATACTTTATGGAAGTTACTGTTGTCTTCATCCATCTTGGATATGTAGAACATGGCGGGAACGTTGTACTTTGCACAGAGCTTAACTGCCTTTTCGGTACCTACGTTGATGCCGTCCTTTGCGGAGAGAACGATAATTGCGAATTCAGAAGCCTTGAGAGCCTGAATAACTTCGCCTTCGAAATCGAAGTATCCCGGAGTGTCTATAATATTAAGCTTAACGCCGTTTCTTACTATGGGAGCAACTGCGGAGCTGATAGATATTTTTCTGGCAATTTCTTCGGGGTCGTAGTCACACACGGTATTTCCGTCTGCGGTCTTTCCCATTCTGTCTATTCCGTCAGTGTAATAGAGCAGAGCTTCGGCAAGCGAGGTCTTTCCGTCGCCGCCGTGACCTAAAAGGCAGACGTTTCTCAAATTGTTTACCGGGTATTTCATAGTGTTTTCTCCTTCCACACGGAAAAGCACGGGAGAGTTTTCCGTTTGTATATTGAATGAAATTAAGTAAATGACTTAAAAAGCATTTTTCACATTATACTACAAATGACACAAAAAGTCAATAGTTAAAATCTTTGCCTTAATTAATTGGAGTATTATTTTAGCATTTGTGCGATTTCTGTAAAAAACACAACATAAAAATGACACAAAAATGAAATAATGAAGAAGAGGTAAAAAAAATAAGGCAGAGGTGTGGCGTCTGGTCGTCGCGTGCGGCAGCTAGTTAGGTTCGTGGCTTACCCCGAACCGTCACCCGCTCCGCCGCTCCTCCTCTATTTCGCACAAAGTCAGCTTTTTATCTCAGTAGTGCAGAATGAAAATTTAAAGCGTGGCTCACGCTTTAAATTTAGCGGCGGAGAACGCACATCTCTTAATGGCGCAGTATAAGATCCGCTGCAATACTTTGTGCGAGTT
>JAZRLW010000092.1:0-6882 GCA_045647025.1 Eubacteriales bacterium | reverse complement strand
CTCCTCTGTGTACCGCTTCAAGAATGTTTACGGGAGTTCCTACGCCCATAAGGTATCTGGGCTTGTCCTTGGGCATATGGGGCTCAACTGCCTCGATAACTCTGTACATATCGGGCGCAGGTTCACCCACCGCAAGACCGCCTATAGCATATCCGTCAAGACCCAAAGTGGCGATGTCTTTCATATGCTGAACTCTCAAATCCTCGTAAGTACAGCCTTGATTTATACCGAAAAGCATCTGCTTTTTGTTTATGGTATCGGGATGCTCGTTAAGTCGTGCCATTTCCTTCTGGCATCTTACAAGCCATCTGAAGGTTCTTTCACAGGACTTTTTGGAGTAGTCATATTCTGCGGGGTTTTCAACACACTCGTCAAAGGCCATTGCTATTGTGGATGCGAGATGTGACTGTATTCGCATACTCTCTTCGGGGCCCATAAATATCTTATGGCCGTCAAGGTGAGATGCAAATGTAACGCCCTCTTCCTTTATCTTGCGGAGAGAGGAAAGGGAAAATACCTGAAATCCGCCGCTGTCGGTAAGTATGGGACGCTTCCATGTTGTAAATTTATGCAGACCGCCAAGGTCGTGTACTACCTGGTCATTGGGGCGAAGATGAAGGTGATAGGTATTGCAAAGCATTACCTGACAGCCCAACTCCTCAAGGTCGCCTGCCGATACACCGCCCTTGATAGCGGCGGCGGTGGCAACGTTCATAAATACAGGGGTCTTTATTGTTCCGTGAGGGGTAACGAACTCGCCTAAACGGGCGGCGCCCTCTTGCTTGATCAATTTAAACATATTCTATCCTCTCTTGCCGAGATCTTCAAGGGGAATAAATCTATCCTCGGTTATGCCGCATTTTTCTGCAAAAGCTGCCGCAGTTTCGTACCCCGTCATCTTTTCGGGAGTGTGGCAGTCGGATCCGAAATGGAATATACAGCCTTGCTCTCTTGCGAGGGTGTATATTCTTTGGTGTTCTTCGGGTGCTTCGTACTTTTCGATAAAGTAGTTGAAGTTTATTTCAATAGACTTCTTTGCCTCGGCTACGGCCTTGAAGCAATCTATAAGCTCGTTATCTGTAAAATTGAGCAACGTCTTCTTTTCCTCAACGTATCCCATGGGGAGGAAGGGGTGCGCAATACCCGAAATAAAGGGAACCTCAATAGCCTTGTATATTCTCTCCAGCATTTTCTTTCTTGCCACTTCAACGGGGGTGCCTCTCTCAATTGTAAAGCCCTTCATGTGGAAGTGGGCGGTGGAAACGATAACGTAGTCGAACATGGCCGCGCTTTCTTCTGTAAGGCCGAGGACGTCGTCCTTGTTCATATCAGCCTCACAGCCGAAAAGGAACTGAACTCCGTCTATGACTCCGGGAACGCCCTGATCCTTTATAAGTGCGGAATGAGCGGGGAACTGAGGGCGGTAGAAATTGGAGGGCTCAGATATTTTATCGTCCCAAACATGGTCGGCGATTCCTATTTTGGTCAAGCCCTGTTCTTTGATAACTGGGAGATAGCTTGCTATGGTGGTTGAGTCGGGGGCACAGGATGATAGGCCCGTATGTACGTGATAGTCAGTGGTGATTTTCATTATTTATGTCCTCGTTTCAGTGAATAAAGCAGGCGTCGCCAAAGGAGAAGAAACGGTATCTTTCCTTTACGGCCTGGTTGTAAGCATTAAGCATGTTTTCTCTTCCTGCCAGTGCCGATACAAGCATAAGGAGTGTGCTTTCGGGCAGGTGGAAGTTTGTAATAAGGTTGTCTATAACGGTGAATTTAAATCCCGGATAAATGAATATATCCGTTTCTCCGCAACATTCCGAAAGGGGAGAGCCCTTTGCGTCACGTCCCGCAGTTTCAAGTACTCGACAGGCGGTGGTGCCTACGGCTATTACCTTGCCGCCATTCTTCTTGGTCTGATTTATAACGTCGGCGGTGGCTTGGGGAAGAATGTAGTATTCGGAGTGCATCTTGTGTTCTTCTATTACGTCAACCTTTACGGGGCGGAATGTGCCTATTCCCACGTGAAGGGTTACCGAAACAACCTTTATTCCCTTATCCTTTATTTTTTCAAGCAATTCGGGGGTAAAGTGAAGACCCGCCGTGGGAGCCGCAACCGAGCCCTCTGCCTTGGAATATACGGTCTGGTATCTTTCGGGGTCGTCCAACTTTTCGTGAATATAAGGGGGGAGAGGCATTTCTCCAAGCTGCTTAAGTCTATCGTAAACGTCGCCGTCGTACTCAAACTCTATTACACGGTTGCCCGTTTCAAGCTCGTCTATAACGGTAAAGTAAAGGTCCTCTATTCTGAATTTTCTGCCTTTTTTAACCTTTTTGCCCGGCTTTACAATACATTCCCAACGGTTCCCTCCGTGAGGACGGATAAGGAATATTTCTACGGGGGCGGGGTTTTCTACCTCTGTATCCACCCTTACAGCGTGAAGTCTTGCGGGGATAACGCGGCTGTCGTTTACCACAAGGCAGTCACCCGCGTTAAGGTAGTCTATAATGTCGGAAAAGGTCTTATGCTCAAGCTCTCCCGTGACCTTGTCCACGGTCAGAAGACGGCTCTTGTCCCTTTCCTTTATGGGGGTCTGGGCTATAAGCTCCTCAGGGAGATAATAGGTAAAATCGGATAATTTCATAGGGGAGTTTTCCTGTTCTGTAAAAATCGTTATACTTATTTGGGTTTATTTTTACAATTTTTTCATTGACAAACGGCCTCTAAAGTGCTATACTCTGCTAATAAAATAAATTTTTAAAAAGCCGCCGTTGTTAATAATATATATACCACTATCTATTATACATCTAAGGCGCAGAAAAGTCAAGTCCTGCGGGTTGAATATTTTTTGAATTATCCGCCCCCGGGTATGACGTGAAAGGATGGGATACCCATTATGAAAAAATACAGAATAGCCATCGTAGGTGCCACCGGTATGGTTGGCAGAACCTTCCTTAAGGTACTTGAAGAGTACAATCTCGATGCTGACTACACCCTCTTCTCCTCCGCCCGTTCCGCAGGTAGCGAAATTGACTTTATGGGCAAGAAGTACGTAGTTGAAGAACTTACCGAGAATAGCTTCAAGGCCGGCTTTGATATCGCTCTCTTCTCCGCAGGCGGCTCCACCAGCGAAAAGTTCGCTCCCATTGCCGCTGCTGACGGATGCGTTGTTATTGATAACAGCTCCGCTTGGAGAATGGACCCCGAGGTTCCTCTCGTAGTTCCCGAAGTTAATCCCGACGATATCAAAATGTATAAAAATAAGGGTATTATCGCTAACCCCAACTGCTCCACCATTCAGGCCATGGTAGCTCTTAAGCCCCTTGATGATAAGTACACCATCAAGAGAGTTGTATACTCCACCTATCAGGCAGTTTCCGGCGCAGGTGTTGCAGGTTATAACGACCTTAAGAACGGTATAAACGGGGAAGAGCCCAAGAAGTTCCCCTATCCCATATTCAACAACTGTCTCCCTCATATAGACGTGTTTACCGAAACCGGCTATACCAAGGAAGAGCTCAAGATGGTTAACGAAACCAGAAAGATCCTCGGCCATCCCGATCTTAAGGTAACCGCTACCACCGTAAGAGTTCCCGTCTTTGACAGCCACAGCGAAAGCATTAACGTTGAATTTGAAAAGCCCTTTGATATCGAAGAGCTCAAGCAGGATCTCGCATCCTTCGAGGGACTTATTCTTCAGGACGATCCCGCAAACAACGTATATCCCATGGCTATCACCGCTGCAGGTACCAACCCCGTATACGTTGGCCGTGTAAGACGTGACTTCAGCGTTGACAACGGTATCAATATGTGGGTAGTTGCCGACAACATCAGAAAGGGTGCTGCAACCAACACCGTACAGATCGCCCTTAAGCTTATGGAAATGTGGGAAAAAGAGGGTAAATAACCTCTGCAATCTGCAAAAAAATGAATAAATAATGAACTTTCCCGTTTCGCTATTGCAAACGGGAAGTCTTTATGATATAATATTCAGGTATGAGCGCCCAATAGGGCATACAAACGACTAAAACGGACGGCACGCTCCCGGTCAGAGCGCATCGGCTTTTGCCGTTGTCTAAGTGTCGTACTATCTTTAGGAGGATATTAATATGAAAGACGGAATCCATCCTCAGTACGAGGAAACTGTAATCAAGTGCGTATGCGGTAACGAAATTCCTACCCGCTCCACTAAGAAGGACATCAGAGTAGAAACCTGCGCAAAGTGCCACCCCTTCTTCACCGGCAAGCAGAAGCTCACCGATAATGCAGGCGGCCGTGTTGACAGATTTAAGAAGAGATACAATCTCAAATAAGTTTGTTTATTGCGAAAAAATATCAGCCATCGTCAAAAGACGGTGGCTGATTTTTTTATGCTTTTTTAGTTTTGTCCGTATATGTCCTTCGAAAGAGCATACTTTTCCATATAGGCGTCGTAGTTTTCGGTAAATTCCTTTGCGCCGCCCTTTTTAATGGATTTCAGGTAGCTGTGAATATCAAGTGTTTCGTGGCTTGACATTTCAATAAGGCAGCCCGCAATATTGGAGCAATGGTCGGAAACCCTTGAAAGGTTAGAGATTATGTCGGAGAGGATAAAGCCAAGCTCTATGGAGCAAAGGCTCTTTTGGAGTCTTATGGTGTGGCGAAGCTTTATCTGGTCACGGAGATGGTCAACTACCTGCTCCAGAGGCTCTACCAGAGCCGCCCTTTCAATATCGCCATCCATAAAGGATTCGTAGGTGATTTCAAGAATCTCGTCAATGGCCTTTCTCATTGTGGCAAGCTCGTTTTTCGCATATTCGGAGAAGGCGATTTTCTTATCTGCTATCTCCTCTGCGGAGGTGACAAGGTTTACCGCGTGGTCGGAAATGCGTTCGAAATCTCCTATCATATGAAGGAGCTTTGTTGTGTCAACGCTGTCCTTTTCGGATAGGCTCTTTGAGGATATCTTTACAAGGTAGGAGCCAAGTACGTCCTCGTATATATCCGCCTTATCCTCTTCCTCCCGTATTTCCTGTGCCAATTTGGGGTCATAGGTGTCAAATAGGGTGAGGGCTTTCCTTAAAGAGTCGGTGGCAAGAACTGCCATACGGCAGGTTACCTTACGAGCGTTTTCAAGTGCAATAGAAGGGGTTTCAAGAAGACGTTCGTCAAGCATAGCGGTGTATTCGTCGCCCTTCTTGTCGTCGCCTTTTATAATAATGTTTGCCAGCTTTTCAAGGAGCTTTGTAAAGGGCCACAAAAGGGCTACGGCAAGTATCTTGAATACCGTATGAACAATGGCGATGCCAAACATATCTATGGCCGTACCGTTCATTACTGTAAACACGTCGAATACACCAGTTATCTGAAGAATCCAGCCTACAAGGTAATACATAGAAAGCCAGAAAATAACGCTTATAACGTTAAATAAGAGATGTACGACGGCAGTTCTTTTGCCGTTTTTGTTTGCACTGATGGCAGATATCATAGCCGTTACGCAGGTGCCGATATTCTGACCCAGAACAATGGGAATTGCCGTGCCGAAGGATATGGCTCCCGTAACCGAAAGAGCCTGCAAAATACCTATTGATGCGGAGGATGACTGAACGATTGCCGTCAGTACAAGACCTGCTAAAACGCCGAGAATGGGATTATTGAAAAGTGTGAGTATCTGGGTAAAATTCGGGTCTCCCTTAAGGCCCGATACTGCATCTGACATAAGGGTCATACCTACCATAAGAACCGCAAATCCCATAAGGATAGCGCCCGTATCCTTCTGTCTGTCCTTCTTTGCAAACATAATAAGAACTATGCCTATGAGGGCGAGGATTGGCATCCATGCGTCGGGCTTTAAGAAGTTAAGCCATTCAGTAGCTTCTGCTCCACCCTCAAGTCCGTTGAGAGCCGTCAGCCAGGCTGTTACAGCCGTACCCACGTTTGCGCCCATAATAACGCTTATGGCCTGGGCAAGAAGCATTGTTCCCGAGGTAACGAAGCCCACCACCATTACCGTGGTGGCAGAGGACGACTGTATAACGGCCGTTACTACAAGGCCCAAAAGAAAGCCCTTGAGCTTGCTTGAGGTTAAGTTTCCAAGAATGGTCTTAAGCTTTCTGCCTGCGCTCTTTTTCAGCCCGTTCCCCATTACGTCCATACCGTAAAGGAAGAGGGCAAGTCCGCATATCAGAGATAAGATTTCGAATATTCCCATAGTCATTTCCTCTCTGTCAGTTTATTGTATTCTGTTTAGCAAAGGGTAAGCTTAACTTCGCCCTTTCCGTCTTTACATTTTACGTTCGCAACGGCACCGTTTATAAAGGTCATTCTCGGCCAAACGTGTCCAACGTCTGCTTCCATAATAATGGGCGCATCACCGAGAGCCTTTAATACGGCCTCTTCGTAGGTCATACCCACAAAGGATTTTTCAAAGCAAACTCTGCCGAAGATAAAGCCCCTCGCGGTGTTGAACCAGCCCGCTTCTTTCATGTGCCAAAGGGTGAGGTAGACCTGCTCTGCGGTGAGGGAGAATATATCAAAATACCATATCACACCGTCATCAAAGTATCTTTCGCAGAAGCTTATGGTTCCGTCGTATTTTGTACCTATAAGGTTCATCAGGCAGTCCATGCATCCGCCCAAAAGTCGGCCTCTTTCAATAAAATCGCCGTTGGGAGTTGTCCATTTTACGGGGAGGGATTCCTCTTCGCCCGTTTCGTAGTTTTTACGGATATAGGTGGCAAAATTCTTCTGTACGGGAATGTTCCCTTTGAGAATTTCGAAGTTGTATTCTGCAGTTTTTCCTGGGTCGGGAGCATCAAATCCTCCTGCATTACAGCCGTATATTGTGGCCACGTCAAGACAGGTGGTAATGGGGTAGAGGAGGTTTGTGGGGTCGGAGTATC